>JBDHMQ010000001.1:0-38353 GCA_039656095.1 Gemmatimonadota bacterium
CGTAGGGCAGGCATGAGGGAGAACGAAATGAGCAACAACATCACGATGAACAGACATCTGACGGCCGATGAGCTCGATCTGGCTACGGCGAATTTCGCCGGGCTGGGCGACGCCCATCGGCAGCACGTTGATGCATGTCAGCAGTGTGCTGCGGGCGTCATCGATGCGCGTGAAGTGTCTGTTTTTCTCCGGAACCTTGCAGTCGTGTCACCACGACCAGGTTTTGCCGAGCGAGTGATGACCCGCGTCACACTGCCACTGCCCTGGCATCGCCGGGCTGTTGCTTCTGCGTGGAAACGAAAGGGCGCGAGCGCCAGCATTGCTTCGGCACTTGCGACATTGGCGGCTGGCGCCGGGGTCTGGGCAATCCGATTTCCGGAATTGCGCCCCATCGCCCTGGCAACTTGGGTTGCGGGTCAGGCTGGAGATCTGCTCTGGCAGGCGACAATTGGCTTGGGTCGCGTGGCCTATTCTCTGGGCCTTGCCGACCTGGCAACCGCTTTTGGCGCGGACCTGACGATAGGGTCCGCAATCGCTGGGCTGGCCACGATTACTCTCATGAGTATCGGGACGCTGTCCGTGATGATCCGTCTGGTTCGAGACAGTCAGCCAGCATTGGTGCGGGCACACTGAGTACCCTGATGAAATTTCGAAGACTTGAGGAGATGTACGACCGAATGAACACAACACGAATTCCGATCCGTTGGATGGCAGCCCTGATTGCGGCGGCGCTCTTCGTCGGACCAGCCTCCATCAAGGCGCAGGATACAGGGATCGCCGGCAGCTCAGTACTGCTCGCCGGGGACATTGCGCGCCTCGAACTGGAGCTGTCCTCCGGCCAGATGACGACCCTCGAGCTTAATACCGGCCACGTAGTCATCAACGGTTCAGATGTAGGATCTTACGAACCTGGCGGCGTATTCGAGCAAGCATGGCGCGATCTTCTCCGCAGCCCGGCAATTGCCGATATGTCTGACCTCTCAGACCTGCTTTCGTCCTGGGAACCTGTCGCAGGTGAATCAGACGGTACGGCACGCACGGCTATTCTGAGCGTGTTCGATCGATTTGACTCGCAGATTCTGGCCGATGCCTCCGTCGAAGCCGGGATCGCGAATCTGGATGCGCAAGAGCGTGTGACGATCGTGCCTCGGGGACGCTCAATCGGTCAGCTGGCCGAGCGCCTCGAGCGTCTCAGCGAGACCATGGATCGAATCGCAGGTGAGCACATCGAGATCGCAAACGACTTCGCCCTTGTGGTTCACGATGACTACCGAATACCCGATGACATGGTGATCGACGGAAATGTCGCGTTACTTGGTGGCAACCTGGTTGTCGACGGTGAAATCGAAGGTGACGTTCTGGTCCTGGGCGGATTCCTTGACCTCGAGCCGGGCTCGATGATTTCGGGCGATGTGCGCTCTTTCGGTGGAGAAGTCGAGACGACGGGTGCTGTCGTAATGGGAGAAATCCTGGCACTGTCCAATATTGCGGCGTCGGTTGACGGAGCCATGTCCGATTTGAAGATCGGGATTGATCTCAGCGACGAGTTTTCGCGCAGGGATTACAGCCGGTCGGATAGACGAAGCCGTGGCTTCTTTGGCTCGATTTCGCACAACATCGGCCATGCAATCGGCGGAGTCTTCGGGACGGCTATGTGGATCTTCGGGCTCATGCTGTTCGGCGTGCTGCTGGTCTACTTCACACCAAATCGCCTTGAGGCAGTTGCCGCTACAGCACGTGCTGACGTATTGCGCAGCTTCGGAGTGGGGCTGGCTGGCGAGTTTCTGTTTGGTCCGGTGCTGGTGTTGCTCGGAGTTCTCATTGTGACGTGGCTTGTAATCCCGTTTTACCTGCTGGCAGCAGCCATTGCTATTCCGCTCGGCTACCTGGCCGTGGCGCGGGCAACCGGTGAAGCTCTTGTTGACCGACAATATCCGTTTTTCGATCAACTCAATCTCAATCGTTCGAATACCTACTACTACGTATTCAACGGACTCATTCTGCTGATGGCTCCCTTTGCCATCGCATCCGTCCTGCACCTGCTGGGTGGGTGGGCTGGATTCATCCGAGGCTTCCTCATGTTCAGCGGCATCGTCCTCAGTTGGGCGGCGGCTACGACCGGCCTCGGTGCGGTAATCCTGACGCGCGGTGGCCGATCCGGCGACTTCGGCGGCTTCCGACGCAGCCCAAAGAACTTTTTTCGAGATATGAATCTGGATACACCGGCGGCGCCGGACAGCGCGGAGGCGGGGGAAGAGGATGATGACGATGCGTAAGCTGATTCGCTCCGGCGTCGTTACGGCAATTCTGTCGGTGGCCGTAGTCGGGACCCTGGCCGCCCAGTCGGACGACATGTACGAAGTTTCGGCGAGACGACAGATCACGGGCGTACGTACGCTCCAAGCTGACATCGAGTACGCCGTCGGCAAGCTCCATATCTCTGCCGCACCGGCGGGACTTCTCTACGATTCGAAGCTTGTGTATGACGCGGACGAGTTTGCGCCCGTGCGTGACTGGAGCCTGGTGGACGGGGCCGGACAACTCGCGCTGAGCCTGACAGGCCTCAATGAGAACTGGAATTTGGACGAGTTCGACGAGGCCGATGTGGGATCGTTGAATCTAGGCCTGAGCCGCGAGGTCCCGACGGCTCTTTCGCTCGCGGTAGGCGCCGCAGAGGTCGAGATGGACCTGGGTGGCATTGCCCTGAGCCAGTTCGGCTATCGCACGGCGGCATCGGCAACGACCATCAATTTCGAATCGCCGAATCCTGTGCGCATGGATCGACTTGAGTTGGCAGCCGGAGCTGCAGAATTCAATGCGTTAGAACTCGGCAACGCACGATTCGACTTCATCGAATTCATCGGCGCGATCGGAGATGTTCACCTGGACTTTACCGGGGATTGGACGGAATCGGCGCACGGCGATCTTCGGATGGGACTGGGAACGCTGCACCTTACGTTTCCCAGAGACCTCGGCGTCCGCATCGAAAAGAAGGGCTTTCTTGCACCGTTTGATTCAGCCGGTTTCGAGGCTGTAGATGGTGGATTTCAAACGGCGAATTGGAATTCAGCCGATACGCAACTTTCGCTCCAGGTACGAGCGGCTTTTGGGAGCATCGACGTCGACTTCGTGGATTAGACTAGAAGCCTTTTGAAGAACAAGGCTTCTACACTTCATGACCCCGCCATTTGCCATGGCGCCAGATACCAATCATGACCACACCGCGGGCGATCGCCGTCAAGCTGATCGCCCACCACACCCCGGCAAGTCCCAGCGGGCGCTGTAACCACCAGGCCAGGGGAAGTCGAAGACTCGTCAGGGTGACGCCGCTGACCATTGGCCACAGGGTGTATCCTGCCCCCTCCATGGCGATCTGAAGAACCATCTCAAATGCCATGAACAGCTGGGCCACCGCCACAATCCGTAAGTAACTCGCTCCGTGATCCACAACGGCTTGATCCGTGGTAAACAGATGCATGAGCTGCTCGGGGACGATCAGGAACGTCAGCCCGATAATTGACATAAGCACCAGAGCGTCCCGAAGGGCAGCCCGACCCGCCTCGGTCGCGCGCTCCGGCTGTCCCGCGCCAATGTTCTGGCCTACGGCTGTCGCAGCAGCTATACCGAATCCGATGCACGCAAGAAAGCTCAGCGACTCGATTTTGTGTCCCACACCCAGAGCCGCAAGTCCGGCTGTACCGAACTGACTCGTCACTCGAGTAAGCAGGATGTAGATGAGGGAAAATGTGACGCCACCGGCTGAGACCGGGAGACCGATCCTGGCAATGGCACGCATCGCGCTCGACGACAATCGGACCCTCCGGATCAGATTGCGCTTACGCAACAACCGATATCCGACCACTACGGATCCTGTCCGTGTCAGCACGGTGGCGAGCGCAGCTCCCCCGGTTCCCAGTTGCGGGATCGGGCCGACGCCCAGGATCAGCAACGGATCAAGCAACGCGTTGGCTGCGAGCGCGAGAAGAAGGATCTGGAGAGGCGTCCGCGTATCTCCCGCCGCCCGGAACGTGGCATCCATTGCAAAATAGGCGAATACGATGGGGCAGCCCACGAGATACACGACGAGGTAATCAGCACCCTGCAGCGTCACCTCGAGCGGGGTGTTCATCAACGTAAACATCGGACCCAGGACCAGGAGACCACCCAGCCCAACGACGACGGCCGCAAACAAGGCCAGCCCGAATGCCTGGTAGCCCGCTTCCCTGGCCTCGACCTCGTTCTGCTCGCCCCAGCGACGACTGGCTACTGCGGTGAGTCCGACGGAAGGCATTTCCGCCAGCGATAGAATCGCCCAGACGACGAAGCTGGCCGTGCCGACTCCCGCGAGGGCGGCGGGACCCAGGCCCCGACCCACCCAGAACATGTCGATGATGTTGAACAGACCCTGCAGCAAGGTGGCACCGACGGCCGGAATGGCTAGCCGGCGCACCGCAGTACGGACGGAGCCGCGGGTCGGATCGACCCGGTGACCTGTTGAGGTCAGGTGGCGGCGGGCTGGCCGGCCAGCTGTTGGATCTGGTCAGCCACGGCTTCAGAGATCGCCTGCAAAGCTATGCCCTCTGCGGAATCCGGTCTTCCGATCACCGTCGGCTCGCCGCGGTCACCTTCCTCCCGAACCGCCATGCCCAGAGGAACCGCCCCGAGGAACGGAATCCCGAGTGAGCCAGCCAGCGTCTCAGCTCCACCGGAGCCAAACAGGTCATGCACAGAATCGCAATCAGGACAGGCAAAACCGCGCATGTTTTCGACGATCCCCAGCACAGGAATGTCGACACTCTCGAACATCTTGATGCCTTTGAGCGCTCCCGTCACGGCGACGTCCTGTGGCGTCGCCACCATCACCGCGCCGGTCACCTTCACGAGCTGAACGAGTGACAGCTGCGCGTCTCCGGTGCCCGGAGGCAGGTCAACGATCAAGAAGTCGAGTTCGCCCCAGTCAACCTGGTGCAGAAACTGCCGGATGATTCCCATAACGATCGGGCCGCGCCAGACAGCCGGAGTATCCTCCCCGACCAGAAAACCGAGGCTCATCAGCTTCACACCGTGAGCTTCCACCGGTGTCACCTGGTTGTCCTTCATTCGTGGCTTTTCATACGCCCCGAACATAGTGGGAATGTCAGGACCGTAGATGTCGGCGTCCATCAATCCGACTTTATACCCTGCTGAAGCCCATGCAGCTGCGAGATTCGTAGAGATCGTGGACTTCCCCACACCACCCTTCCCCGAACTCACAGCTATTACATGCCTGACTCCTGCAAGCGGCTCGGCATCTTTAGGATGTCGAGAAGCCTCCTCACGGCTGACCTGACTGGGTGATCGTGGTGGAGGTGGCGGGGCAACCTCCCTGGCCTCAGGCTCGATCACTGGCAAAGCGCGGCGACCCGGTCGCGGCTCTCGCGGTGTGGGAGCAGGAGCAGGAGCAGGAGCAGCCGCCGGTGCGGGAACGGTTGAATCGACTAATGCGAAGCTGACTTTGTCGACGCCTGTCACACCTGATGCGACCAGACGAATCGATTCGATCAGTGCGGGGGCGTCGTTCGGGCCGGGGGCGATCATCACCACCGCCGAACCACCGTCGACCATGACGTCGCGCACGATGCCTGAACTCACAACATCAGGACCATCCGCTGAGGAACGCACTCGGCCCAGGGCCGACAGAATTTTTTTGCTGATTTCACTCATAATCTGGATGCGAAGGCAGGCGATGGATACCCAGGACCCGCTGTGGAGAGGCTGAAGTCAGACAGATTCGACGGTCTGCACTTCGGGAACGATCATTCGGAGCCGTTGCTCAATTCCGGCCTTGAGCGTCAGCATCGACATGGGACAGGCATAGCAGGCTCCGACCATCCGGATTCCTACACGACCTGTTCGTTCGTCGAATTCGACCAGTTCAATATCGCCGCCATCCGCACGTATTGCCGGGCGAATCGTGGACAAGACTTCCAGGATTCGCGCCTCAATTGCATCCGTGCGGGTCGCTGCGTTTGTGTCATTCATGGCGGTATCCGTGGCCGATGCGGATGGGCTCAAGCCAAAAAGCCGAAGCTACCTGCGGTGTTAGACCCCGTCAACGACAGCGGGTTTCAGTGACCTGAGGATGCGGGCACCGTGCTCGCGACCGTTTTCTATGAAGATACTGTTGCCATCCTTGCCGGCCGCCAGGACCCCGGCGATAAACAGTCCGGGCGTCGGTGTTTCCATGGATTCGGCGTCGTGGTATGGCACTCCGGTCTCGGGATCCACTTCGACGCCAAGCGACGCAAGGCAGTCCCGGTCAGGATGGAATCCGGTCATTGCCAGTACAAAATCGTTGGGCAACCAGGTTTCCGTATCGTCGGCCTTCGAGCGTAACAATACCCTGTCTTGCTCGATTCGCGTCACCTCGTGGTCCCACAGAACATCGATTTCTCCGGCCTTCATCCGGCCACGCATATCAGGCAGAATCCACGGCTTGACGCCCCGCCCGAATTCTACACCCCGGTGCACTACGGTCACGCGGGCACCCGCCCGCCAACAGGCGAGAGCCGACTCGACTGCGGAGTTGCTTCCACCTACCACCAACACGTCTTGATCGAAGTATCGGTGCGGCTCGCGAAAATAGTGGTTTACCTTGTCCAGGTTCTCGCCATCGACGCCGATGAGATTGGGCGAGTCGAAGGTTCCGATCGCAACCGCGATGAAGTCTGCGTGATAAAGACGAGTTTCGCCGGACCTGTATCGAGTTTCGACCCGGAAAAGCGAACCCCCATCGATGCGGTCGATCCGACAAACCTCTTCATACTGGCGTATGTCGAGATCGAATTCACTTGCAACCCGGCGATAGTACTTGAGCGCCTCCTGGCGTGACGGTTTGTCACCTGCCGTGATGAATGGCACTCCACCGACTTCCAGTAGCTCGGGTGTGCTGAACCAGGTCATGCCAAGTGGAAATCGCTCCAGGGCGCTTACGACGGGTCCTCTGTCGAGCAGTACGCAGGACACCCCCTGCTCCTGCGCTGCAGTGCCTACGGCCAGACCGCAGGGTCCGGCTCCAACTACGAGAAGTGTACTGCGAAATGGTGTGGTCATTAACTGTCTGGTTGAAGGGTAATCGTTCGGACTGGCGGTACAGAATCCGTTTCTTCCAATGGAAGCCGGACGAGATTGCCCTCGCGCCATCGGGGGAGCATGTCGTCATAGTGAGGACTGAACGGGTTCCCGCTCTGGCCGGTGGGGATCAGAACGAAACCCCGTGGACCATCAGGCGTCAGTTCCGTCACCATGCGTTCCGATGGTCCATACTCGCTCGAAAAGGGGAGGTTCGGACCGTTCGGGGTCAGATCCTGCCAGTTCTTGTAATCATCCGGCCGCAGAGTATTCGGACCACCGCTTGACGGATACGGGCCAACGGTGAATCCGAAGATCCAGTTGAGCCACGGATTCCTTCCAAGCGTGTGTACATGGCTCTCGGTATGCAATTCGCCCCACGACGACCCGTTCACCAGGCGTACCGACTCTCGCATCGATTCCTCTTCGAGCTCGGCAAGGGTTTCACGCGCCGCAGTGCTGACATCATCAACCCACGGGTTCGCATCACCTTCCGCAAACACTCGCAGCATCGCGCTGATCGGGAAATACGATCTCGACATGGCGCCCTGCCATTCATCGGATGCGATCCTGGTTCGCAGTCCATAAAACCACGAATAGAAAACGGGAGCCGCTGTTGACGACATGTCCACCTGGCGGTTCCAGCCGACGAGCAGGTCTGCGGTTGATTCGTCGCCAATCCGACGGGCTGCCGCTATTGCACGGTCAATTCCACGATCAGCCAGGAGGCTTCGGACGTCGCGCTGGAGGGCTGAGGTAGACTCGATCGTCCAGTCACGCCGTACGGCAAGGGCCTGCGTAAGACGAAGAGCCCGAAACGGGACTGGGAAGTCCGCGCCGATAACTCCGTCCAATCCGAGCGATTGCAGATTGTTCGCCGTCGCAATGTAATCTCGCGTCGGTTCGGTTGTGGCCGGATGCGCATCTGTAGACCAGACTCCGGTCCAGCCATCTCCGGCGATCTCCGCCAGGACAGGGAGGGCACCGTCCCAGGTACGCTCAGGAATGGAACCGGCCAGCCGATACGCGATGCGGCCATCTGTAGACCCCACCACAATATTGAGATGCGGCTGGGTAAACGCCCGAGCCGCTACATGAAAATCCTCGATGGATCGGGCGCGGTTCAACCCGAACAGCCCGTCGAGACCTACGGAAATCCGAGCCGGAAGAAACATGGCTGAGACGGCTCCCGGAACCTGCTCAAGCACGTCGCTCAGCAGCGGGCCGCGCCGGGTTGAACGTACCCGATGTTCGACCGGATTCGAACCGCGGACCTGAATCGAATCTACGCGCACCTCAAGATCCAACCAGCCGGCCGCGTCACGATACTGGCGACCGTTTTCGCTCAGTTCTTCGACGACGAAGTCCATGTCGTCGACCATCCCGTTGGTTGCACCCCATGCTATATGGCGGTTGAATCCCACGATCACTCCCGGGATTCCGGGTAGCGTGAATCCTGCCACATGCAGGTCGTCCGCGTGTGCGTGTACCGCAGCAATGTACCAGGTAGACGGAGCCCGAAGTGCGAGATGCATGTCATTGGCAACAATCGGGTTACCGCTGGATGTGCGAGAAGGACCGACGACCCACGCATTGGAGGCAATGCGGACCGAAGCAGTCGCGAGAACGTCGAACGGATCCCACGAGTCGTTGGCATTCGCAACAGGTTGATCTGCGCTGACCCGAGGTCTGGCATTCGATTCCGGCCAGTCCGTTACAGCGACTCCCGGCGGCGGTTCACGCAAACCGTCAAGTGTTACGGGCGCCCAGTCCGGATAGCGCGGATGCAGGTAGGACGCTCGCGCCGAATCGAGATGTGTTTCAGCCCATAGCCGGGAAAGGTCGTGGCGCCAGTGTGACAGGTCGAGATTCATCACAAGCCCGATCATCAGGCTGGCTTCAGGGGTCCAGGGCTGCGGCTCAAACCGGAGTAGCCTGAACTCAGGCGGAAGAGACCTGCCCGCCTCTAGACGCGCGTTTACGCCTTCCGAGTACGCCACGAGAACGGCACGCTCACCGGATTCCAAATCGCGGGCCGCCCGGTTGGCAATCGCCGCCAGTCCCAACGTCCGTGTGAACCTGTCGGTGTCGAGCGCCTGTGGACCAAAGATCTCTGCCAGACGGCCCGATCCGATTCGCCGGGAAAACTCCATTTGCCAGAGTCTGTCTGAAGCGTGCAAGTAGCCGAGCGTCCGCCAGGCATCCAGCTCGTCAGTCGCCCGAATCGTGGGGATTCCAAGACTGTCGAATCCGACTTGAACCGTGTCGCCAAGCCCGGTTACGGTCGCGGGTGAGTCGGGATACGCCCAGCTTCCTGCCAATTGGAACCAGGCTACGGTCACCACGCCACCGGCCAGCCACACGCCCCCGAGGAATACGAAAAATGCCCGGCGGCGGAATCGTGTGTGCCTCACGCCGAACCGCGCTCCAAGCCCGCATCGGCCTGCGGGAGGAAGGAAAACAGCGAAGCGTATATGTCGCCGGCCGCACGTACGAGGCGCCGATCGTCGAGTCGATCAAGGCAACGGGCGCAGGCGACAGGGTCGCGGTCGATCTGCGCCGCCAAGTCAGCGGCATCGGCCTGTCCGGCCCTGCTGAGCGCATCCCAGATCCCACGGGCTTCCGCCTCGATTCGACCCAGAATGACAAGCCGTCGCTCTGCGGTACGCGCCGCTACAGCCAGACCCCGGCGTTCCAGGGCGCTCGACACCGGATCCATATGCTCTTCCTCCAGGCCATCCAGCAGGAAGTAATGACGACCGGCGCCTTGCGGCCGAGCCAGCGTGTCATGCAGAAGCCGGGCAACAACTTCGTCTGCACAGCTGAAGTCGATAACCACAACCTCGCGGAAATCGATCACGGTGAGCGAGGGACCCGAGCGCTCATCAACGAGTCGCTCGATCGACAGGCGAACGGCTCGACCCGTGTGCCTCGTTACCAGGTACTCCTGGTAGAGACTCGCGACCGCCACGTGCGGCGACAGAGGCATGGATGACCTCGTCATGGCCGCCCCGACTCGTCGCGGGCCGGCATCACAATGAGGATCTGCGCCCCAGGAAACGACGGGAGATCTCGCTGCATAGCTGGAAGATCGTCCCAGTCAGGAACCAGCGCGATCTGAGCATTTCCGCTGCGAATAGCCAGTTCTCCATCCCACCGGTCAACCTGGCGCCGGATAGCCTGCAATCCCTGGCCGCGGCCCGGATCGCGAAATCGAGATTCGCCAAACAGAAGAGCCGCCTCAAGCGCTGTAGCTGACGACCAGGAATCGCCAAATCGGCGGGCATGTTCGGCGGCAAGCGATCCCTGGAATCCTACACCCACGTCCATTACGGCAAGCATCAGGACCTCACGGCCGAGGCGCGCCTTGTAGTTGTAGGTCTGGGCGCACACCCAGCCGTCTGCACCACTGTGCTCGATGATGTTCTGGCATACTTCGGACAGCATCACACTGAACTGGATGACGGCCGGTTTCGGATAATGGAGGTGCTTCTCGAGAATCGTCGCCGCCCGCTCTCGAACGCGCTCCACAACCGTGTGTACATCACGGTGTGAACGGATGGGAGTAATCTGGAGCAACGCGTCGTGGGGTCCGAACAGCGGCTGTGGAGTCACGGAAAAGTCGAAGATTCCTTCGGCTGCCTGCCAGAATCCCATGAAATCCCAATAGGAATGAACGTCCTTGCTTTCTGGGGCTTCGATAGACGGGGCATGGCCAGTCCGGTCCAGGATTACCCGTCCGACTGCGAGCAGGCCGATCAGTCCATAAGGCGAAACCCAGCTGACGTGCTTTGCATTCAGCAGGATGCGCTCAGCCTCTTCCTCGAATGCCTCGTCGAGCGAGACCAGGAGCTCCTCGAATCCACGATGATCCATGACTTCCGGCACGTCTATCAAACGACTCAAAAGCCCTCGATTTCGGCCAGTTGGCCAGTTCGAAGATGTTCGCTGAGTTCCGCCGTGCCCCGAAAGCCGGCTGTCAGGCCTCCATATCGATTGGCTGTCTCCACGGCGTCTGGAAGCATCTGTCCAGACAGGAGCGCCGTAAAGCAGGTTGCCCCCCACACGTCTCCGCAGCCCGTAGTATCAATCACTGTTGGCGCGTCTGCCGGACCAGAGACCTGCACCGTAATCTCACCGCCGATCGCAGAAGGACTGTCCAGCCAACGAGAGTCGGAGGCGGCGGCCCACGCCACCCCGTCACCTCCCAGAGTAGAAAATGCGACGGAGACTCCAGAGTTGACGATTGACCGGACACCGGCAACCGGATCCTCAATGCCACCTGTCACAATTCGAATCTCGTCGCGGTTCCCTTGCACCAGATCGAAACACGCCCTCCATGCCGGCCAGTCATCCAATTCTCGACGTACCCGGACACCCGTCGTATCGGTTCCAAGCAAGAGCGAGTGAATATCGCAGTATAAAGGACCGTCAAATTCCTCGCGCAGCCGTCTTGCTACTGACAGGTCGAGCTCCCAACCGGCGATGAAATTCACATACAGGGCGTCACAGTCCTCAATGATCGGCTCCAGATCGTTCCAAGTCCAGCCAGGAACGCCGCCTCGCAAATGCTCACAGCGATCCGACGAATCGGAGTAGTGGAGATCGACCCGATTATTTTGTTCAGGCACTTCTACGAGAGCCTCAACAGACCCAACACCTCCCAAGCGCGATATACGCTCGACGGCCTTTTCGAACACATCCGCACCAACCTTGGCAATCGGGAGACACGTCCAGCCGTCTCCCCGCGCGGCATCGAATGCCTCGATCGAGTACGTAATCCCGCCCCAATCCTCGGGCGGTTCCCCACCGGCGCCGGGCGAACCGGGCGGAGGGTGAATACGATCCCAAACCATCGTCCCCAGGATTCCGAGTCGCTTCGCCCCACCACCGCGGTTTCTCATCAGTCTTCTAGAAATCTCCAAACCGGACAACGCGAAACACACAGGCCGCCCCGATTACTCCGGCCCTGTTGCCGAGCTCACTGGTGACGATCCGGCAGGCTTCGAATGCGGGACGAAAAGCCCGGCGACGCACTTCGTTCCGGAGCGGCTCAAGAAGCTGCTCTCCGGCCCGCGTGACACCACCGGAAATGACTACAATTTCTGGATTCAAAAGGTTGATCAGGTTCGCGATCCCTGCGCCGAGAAACTTGGCTGTGTCCCGCATGACTTCCTTCGCATATGCGTCACCCGCGACGATACCTTCATACACCGTCTCCGCGGTGATCCGGGAGATATCTCCGTCTACCATGGAGGGAAGCAAGCTGGCTTCTCCCGTGAGCAACCCCTCGACGGCCCGTGCAGCGATTGCCGGACCCGAGGCGTATGCCTCAAGGCACCCGTAATTACCACATTTACACAAGCGGCCGGTCGAGGCAATCGACATATGGCCAATCTCGCCCGCTGCGTCACTCACCCCATGGAAAATTCGGCCACGCAGGACAATTCCTCCACCGATCCCCGTCCCAAGCGTCACGCCGATGACATAGTCGAATCCTTGAGCTGCCCCGGCCCACCATTCTCCCAGGGTCGCACAATTGGCGTCATTGTCCAACTCCGCAGGAAGACCGATCGCATTGGAGACCAGGTCGCGAAGCGGAAAATTGCGCCAGCCCAGATTCGGCGTTTCGATGACCGTTCCAGTGGTACGATCCAGCGGGCCCGGCGACCCGAGCCCGATGCCGATGAATCCGTCGGACTGGATGTCGGCTTCCTTTGCCGCATCATCCATGGCCTCGCGAATCATCGTATTGATTCGGTCAACGACATGTTTCGGACCCTTGTCGGCGCCCGTTGGCGACGACCGCATGGCAAGGACACGCGAGCCGTCAAACGGCACGACTCCCACATTGATCGAAGTTCCTCCCAGATCGACCCCAACGATATATCGTCCGTCGTTCACTCTGGCTCCTCATTCATCATCGACCGTGCTACCGCCTCAACTTCATCTACCTCAATGAGTCGCATACATTCGCGACTGGCGTCGGCCAATTCGTACCCTGATCCGCTACGAGGACACTCGTTTTTCACGCACGGAACACACGGCAGGTCGAAACGGCCGATCAGCCGGACTTCAGGCCCAAGAGGCCGGGTTTGACGAACGTCGGCAGGTCCTTCGAGCGCCAGAATCGGTACGCCGAGAGCCGCCGCCAGGTGCATCGGGCCGGTGTCGTTCGTCACTAGAAGGTCGCACGACAGGAGCGCCCCGGCCAACTCCAACAACGACGTCCGGCCCCCCAGGTCAATCCCGCGTTTACCAGCCCGTTCCGCAACCCGCGCTGTTAGAGGCATGTCGGCCTGACCTCCCAGCACGAGCAGGGTTCGCGACTCCGGCGCCAGCCGAGCCGCAAGCTCCTCGAATCGGTCGAGCGGCCAGCGTCTCGATAGACCATTCGCGCCGGGGAAAATGCCCACGACCGGCCTGGCGTCTGGTCCGCCATCCAATATTTCCATGCGCCGCGCAGCAGCATCCCAAGCCGTCGCTGCCAACCCGGGATTCAGGATCACTGGTGAAGGAGTCGCATCGTCCGGCGTAAAGCCAACTAGCGCGAGGTACTCGTCAACCCGATGATCCGCGAGCAGCGGCTTTCGATCGAGGGGATCCGTGAGAAGCCATGTACGAAAGTCACCGGCAGTGCCTCTGAGCTCGGTAACTCCGGCAAGCCGCAGAATCAAAGCCGACCCGAAAGACGGGGTAAGTGTGATTCCTCGAAGCGAGAATCCGTCCGCTGCCAGACGGAGCGCGCGGGCAGCTCGCCGGAACGCATGTCGATTCTCAAGAGGGAGAACATCCAATTCTGGAACTGCCAGGTGGAGAATCGGCACGAGCCATGAGACAATGTGGACGAGGGGAGTCGGACGGCCCGCCAGACGCTCCGCATCCGTAACCCGCTGAAGGGCGGGAACGCTGAGAACCAGCTCCCCGAGGTGATTCGGTGCCCGAACGACAAGGCGGTTCATGTCCGGATCGTGACCTTTCGTCGTCAGTCGCCGACCTGGAGCACGGCCAGAAACGCCTCCTGCGGAATCTCGACGGATCCTACCTGTTTCATGCGGCGCTTCCCTGCTTTCTGCTTCTCCAGCAGCTTGCGCTTTCGCGAGATATCACCGCCGTAGCACTTCGCCGTCACGTTCTTCCGCAGTGCCTTGACCGTCGTCCGTGCGATCACGTCATTGCCGATCGCTGACTGGATGGCGACGTCGAACAACTGCCTGGGAATCAGCTTTTTCAGCTTGCTGGCGATCTTGCGGCCATATTCGTAGGACTCGTCCCGATGAACGATGACACTCAGTGCGTCTACCGGATCGCCGTTAAGCATGATGTCGAGTTTGACGAGATCAGAGACACGATATCCCGCCATCTCGTAGTCGAGGGCTGCATACCCGCGTGACACCGACTTCAACCGATCATAAAAATCGAGAACGATTTCGCCGAGCGGTATATCATACCGCAGTGCGACACGATTTGAGTCGAGATACTGCATGGTCGTGTACTCCCCGCGCCTTACATGACACAGGTTTTGGATTCCTCCGATGTACTCCGCTGGGGAGACGATGTGGATGGAGACGAACGGCTCCTCGATTGCCTCAATCCGTCCGCGATCCGGCATCTTGCTGGGGTTTTCCACCCGAAGGGACTCGCCGTTCGATAGAGTGACCCGGTATTCCACGTTGGGTACCGTTGTTACCAGATCAAGGTCGAATTCCCGTTCGAGTCGCTCCTGAATGATCTCCATGTGGAGCAGACCCAGAAAACCACACCGAAATCCGAAGCCAAGAGCCTGGGAAGTTTCCGGTTCGTAATGAAGGCTTGCATCGTTCAGTTGCAGGCGCTCCAACGCATCTCGCAATTCCTCAAACCGGTCGGAGTCCGACGGATACAATCCGGCAAACACCACCGACTGAGCCTCCTGATATCCCGGAAGCAACTCCGTCGCCCGACTCGCTGCATCGAGCACCGTGTCACCCACCTTCGTATCGGAAATCTTCTTGATCTGGGCCGTCAGATAGCCGACTTCACCCGTACGCAACTCACCGGTCGCCTGGTAACCGAGCCGCATGTAGCCGACTTCATCGGCCTCGTATTCTGCCGTCGTAGCACCAAATCCAATCCGCTGCCCGCTGGTGAGCGTACCATCCACGACACGGACGAACGGTATCGCCC
Organism: Gemmatimonadota bacterium; assembly: GCA_039656095.1. Classification (GTDB taxonomy): domain Bacteria; phylum Gemmatimonadota; class Gemmatimonadetes; order Palauibacterales; family Palauibacteraceae; genus JARFPW01. Next base: position 15,277 of record JBDHMQ010000001.1, read on the forward strand.
CTCGATACTTGTCATACAGCGAATCAAAAATCAGCGCCCGGAGAGGTGCGTCCGGGTCGCCTTCGGGGGGTGGCACACGATCTACGATGGCCTCGAGGACCTCGACAATCCCCTCGCCCGTCTTTGCCGATACCAACAGTACATCCTCAGAGTCGATTCCCATCAATTCGCAGATTTCGTCTCGCCGCCGTTCGGGTTCCGCCGCCGGCAGATCGATCTTGTTGATCACGGGGATGATCTCAAGTCCGGCATTCAGCGCCAGAAATAGATTGGAAATCGTCTGAGCCTCGACTCCCTGACTGGCGTCAATGATCAACAGGGCGCCTTCGCACGCCGCCAGGCTGCGACTTACCTCATACGTGAAGTCGACGTGTCCGGGCGTGTCAATCAGGTTGAGCTGATAGTCGTGCCCGTCCGCTGCTGTATAAGGAAGTCGAATCGCGTTGAGCTTGATCGTAATCCCGCGTTCGCGCTCCAGATCCATCGAGTCGAGAACCTGCGCCTTCATGTTCCGACCCTCCACGGCTCCCGTTTCCTCCAGCAACCGGTCGGCGAGGGTCGACTTTCCGTGGTCGATGTGTGCGATGATCGAGAAATTGCGGATACGTTTCACGCTACACCTCGATCGTCAGGCCATCGTAGGCCGGGCGTACGCTGTCCGGGAGTTTTCGCTCCGCATCAGCATGATCCACGCTATGCGTAAGATGGGTTAGAAATGCGCGTGTCGCTCCGATTCGTTCGGCCGTCTCAACGGCCTCTTCAATCGTAAAGTGCGTCGGATGTATTTTGCCGAACCAGAGCGCGTTGATGACCAGAGTTTCGACTCCCTCAAACAGGTCCCATGCATCATCGGGCACTCGCTTGGCATCAACGATGACTGCGAGATTTCCGGTTCGGAACCCGTAGCTCCGCTGATTGCCATGCGGAAATCCGATAACCTGCATAGGGATGCCGGCCGGCTCGACCCAATCCCGATCCTCAAACGTCTTCAACTCGATACCGGGGATCGACGTTCCCGGCAGGCTCGTAGCACTCGGCCCCAGGAAATATGCAAAACGAGCGCGCAGATCTTCCTCATATTCCGATGCTACATGCAGAGGGAGTGAGGAACGACCGTGGACTGAAAACACACGAAGATCATCGATCCCGTGAGTATGGTCCGCATGCGTGTGCGTCAGGTACACGGCATCAACATGCGAGACTTCAGCTGCAAGCAACTGCAGGCGAAGCTCTGGAGGTGTGTCGATAAGAAGCGTTCCCGTGTCTGCCTCAAGAAGCAATCCATGCCGCGACCGCCTATTCCTCAGGTCGTCGGAATTGCACACCGCACAGGTGCAGCCCACTACCGGAACTCCGAAAGAGGTACCGGTACCCAGAAATGTCAGCCTCAAGCGTCGATCTCCGGAATCGTCTCGATGCGCATGTAGTTCGTGGTTCCAGGAACATGGAACGGGAATCCTGCCGTCACGACGAACGGGTCGCCTGGGTGACCGAGGCCGGCACCCAGAGCATAGTTCCGGGCCTCTGCAACCATCTGGTCGTAATCGAGGTCCGTTTCGCACAGAATCGGGATTACGCCCCAGGCCAGGGCCAGCTGGTTATACGTGCGGGGTTGGTCTGTCACGGCGAGAATCGGGACGCGATGCCGCTGTGCCGACACGACCCAGGCGGTAAACCCGCTGCGCGTAAGCGTAACAAGGAATGGCGCCGCTAGACGCCCGGTTGCCTCAGCCGCAGCTCCGGCGATCGCTCCTGATACTGTGTGGTGCACCTGGGAGAGCACGCCGTGATTCGAATCAAGGGTCGAATCGCTTATCTCCCGTTCCCGCTCGATGCGTCGGATTATTCGGTCCATCGTTACGACGCTCTCGACTGGATATGCCCCTACTGCTGTCTCGGCGGACAGCATCACAACGTCCGTACCGTCGAGAAGCGCATTGGCGACATCCGAAACTTCCGCCCGGGTTGGCCGAGGCGAGACAATCATGGACTCGAGCATCTGCGTCGCCGTAATCCCGAGCTTCGCCATTTCGCGCGTTGACCGCAGAATTCGTTTCTGGACGATCGGCACGTCCTCGAAGTCGATCTCTACGCCAAGGTCACCACGCGCAACCATGACACCATCAGCGATTCGCAGAATTTCGCCAAGTTGGTCCAGGGCCTGTTGCTTCTCGATTTTGGCGATCAGCAGTGCCCGATCTCCAACGATCTCCCGCAATTGAACGATGTCACCCGCCTGCCGAACGAAACTGAGAGCTACATAATCGACACCCATTTCGAGCGCCTGATCGAGATCAGTTTTGTCTTTGGCCGTGAGGCTCGGAGCGGCAATGGTCGTTCCGGGCAGGTTCATACCTTTGTGTGAGGACAGTGACCCGTCGTTCAGCGCAACCAGGCAGACTCGACCCTTGACCACCTCGACGACCTCGAATTCCAGCCCCCCGTCATCCAGCAGGACAGGATCGCCAACCGACAGGTCCTGACCGATGGTCTCCCAACTGGTTGGAATGACAGGAACGCCCTTCTCGGCCTCAACGATATCCGCCGCACCGCTTTCGGCCACGAGTACATAGTTTCGGCCTTGCTCGATCGGAAGAACTTCGGGCAAATTCCCGACCCGCAACTTCGGACCCTGGAGGTCGGCGAGAACAGCCAGCGGTTGTCCGGCCCGCGCAGCAGCCTCACGAGTAATGCGAATCGTTTCTGCGGCGTCTCTATGGGAGCTGTGGGAAAAATTGATCCGCACTCCGTCCATGCCGGCTGCGACCATACGATCCAGTATCTCAGGATCGCGGCTTGCCGGGCCGATGGTGCACAGGATGCGGGCACGCCGAAACGGCCTGTGATCACTCATGTTTGCCTGCGGTTGCGTCACTCGTGTGGTGGATGTCGCCAGGTTAGGGCGCTTCAACGCACAGCTTAGCACCGCCCCGCAGGTGGCGCGATGTGGTAGAAGCTAACCCGGGTACATGGGGAACTGTTGAATCCGGCCCAGACGGGTATCCAGGCCGGATCACACAGCAGTTTACTCAGGCACTCATTCGGGCATCGACCGTCAGGTCAGGGCGATGCGTAGCCATCCAACGATGAATCGTCGTCAACATGGCGAGTGACAGGGACTCAAGAGCTCCAGGCTCCAGGCCCGGGATCACACAAGAAGCCGCCCGTCGAAACAGGTAAGCTTTCTGCGCGGAACGTTGCTCCGGAGTTAATGAAGTGCCACCTGGCACGTCGGGGATGGGCTCCAGCAGTCGTCGATAACTGAACACCTCCCGCGACGAGAACTGTGCCGGAATCCGGTACGAATGTCCGTTGATCTCGAACGACCCGTCACCACTGATAATTAGGCCATCTGCCATTGCGCCACCTCTGATCCAAGTAGGGACAGTAAAGCGTCGCGACGGCCCGGCGCCCTCGCCCAGAAGGCGAAGCGCAACAGACGGGCAGAACTGAGTGAGTTCCGATGCTCCCGCCGGGCGCCGACCGTCGTGTAGACCGCCAACTCTGATCCCGTAGAAAACCCGAATCCACAAGATCTAGTGTCACGCCATACTATGGACACAATATGTTGTGGTCAAGTTTCGTTTCGGAACGGCGGTCCTGTCGGAGCACGGGTTCGCCCCATATCCTGTGCGGATGAACATTCAACAGGGCACCGTAAAGTGGTTTTCGCGCGACAAGGGCTGGGGATTCGTACGGATGGAGGACGGAAACGAAATATTCGTCCATCACACGGATATTGAGGGAGACGGGCGAAAGACCCTGGAGGACGATGAACGGGTCGAGTTTTCCATCGAACGGATGGACAAGGGACCACGGGCACGCAACGTCAAACGCCTTGATTCGCAGACGAACAGGACCGGTCAATCGCGGCGAAGCGGCCGCAGCTCTGGACGCAATAGCGGCAGGTCCGGTGGCGGAAGTCAGCGCACCACAAGAACCGAGCACGCCTCGGATCCGGCGAAGTCCTCGGAGCAGCCTGCGTCTCTGGCCGAGCAACTTCGGAGCCGACTCACCCGGCTATTTCCGGGTATTGGAAGCTGAATCGGCGTTCCGGTTGATTCCCTGCCCCATTTAAACTTATATTGGTGGGCTGATACCGGGCGTATGGGGCTATCCCTTGCGCACAGTTACAATTCAGGTTGAAAGAGGTGAGTAGGTTTTGGAGATTCAGATTGGAGAAGGGCAGAATCTGGAGAAGGCTCTCAGAAAGTTCCGCCGCAAGGTTCAGCGCGCGGGAATCCTCGCAGATATGCGCCGCAAGCGGCATTACGAGAAGCCCAGCGCCGCACGGCGTCGGAAGGCGAAAGCCGCTCAGCGACGACTTGCCCGCAACGCAAGACGCCGACGCACGCGCACACAGACCTGACCCCTCCTGCCGGCCCGCGATCCCCAAGTGGCTCGCGGGCCCGGTAATTCCACACCATTCAGCTTTGGCTGACGACCGTCCGCCAGTCCTCCTGGCAAGATCCTCCAGATGAACGGCCCCCGCGGCAGGACCTGGATGAACCAGCTCCAGCCCCCCGAAGGCACACCCGCAGTCTCTGCTTCGAGTCGCGGTTTACTCTACGGTGACGGTGTATTCATCACGCTAGGTATCCGTGAACGCAGACTGCTGGATGCCCAGTTGCAAATGAGTCGCATCCACGAAGCTGCGCAGGCAATCGGCTTACAACCCCCGGCTCGCTTCGAGGCTCCAGGTGACGGAGCTCAGTGCCTGGCTGCAATAGTGGCAACTCTGGACCCGACCGTTACAGATGGTGTTGCACGCCTTCAATGGTTCGCGGGTTCGGGTCCGCGAGGATTCGGCCGCGGGATGGTCCAGGCAGAGGCAATCGTCAATCTCACAAATGCGCCGGGGTCTAGAGATGTATCTCTCGTGGTCCTCCCCAACAGGCATGTTCCGCTTCCCGCCCTGCCCCGCCACAAGACATGCAGTTCACTGGCCAACATCCTGTGTGCGAGGGAGGCGCTGCACCGGGGCGTCGAGGAAGCAGTGCGCGTCGATTCGGGTGTGATGCTCGAGACTGCGTCAGCAAACCTGTTTTGGATCCACGGCGACACTCTGTTTACTCCTGCGGACTCACTGCCGCTGTATCCGGGCTCGATGAGAGAGCGCATTCTGGAATGTGCGCCTTCAGTCGGTCTTGCTGTCGAGGAAGGCGCATACGCCGGTGACTGCCTGACTGGCGCAGATACCGTATTTGTGGCCAACGCGGCCCGCGGTATCGAAGTGGTCCGCCAGGTCGACGGCCAACCTCTGGACCAACCGCCGGTTATCCTGGCACGACTGAAGACTGCGGTCCAGGATCGGCGGCGTGAGCTGGGCATTCTCCTGAACGGGGCTGTGGATGCCGACGCTTGACCCCAAAGGCGGTCCCGAGCACATCGCCGACGGCTGCGTTCGCATTCCGCTTCCCGATCCTTTCGTTCCGGGCGTTACGAGTGTGTTCGTTATCGGGCCCAGTGAGAGACCCTGGTTGCTGGATGTTGGCGCTGATACACCGGAGTGCGAGGCCGCACTCCGCGAGAGCTTGTCCACTTTGGGCATCGTTCCCGAGAAAATGCGCGTAGTCCTGTCGCATACGCACCTCGATCATGCGGGAGGACTGCTTCGGTTCACGCCAGGTGAACTCACTGCTCACGAACACGCGATTGCCGAGATGCGTGAAGCCCGGCCGCGCTCCAGCCGGGGTCCAGACGCATTGCGACGGATGGGGGTGGCTGACGAGACGATCCGCGAGTTGGCGCCAGGCGGCGAACCCGTGCATGGAACCCCGTTCGCCGATACACACGTCACGCATTCGTTGAGCGGTAGCTCCGGCGAATTGCCGGAGTCGGATGGATGGCTGTGGCTGCTGGCAGAGGGACATGCGCCGGGACATCTGATGGTGTTCGATCCCGGCACGCGCACCCTTCTGGCAGGCGACCAGTTCTTACGAATCTGGAAGACACCATTAATCGTGTCGGACCCGGACTTTGACAGTCTCGGTGCATATCTCGGCTCTATTCAAAAGTCTCGGGAACTCGCACCAGCCCGAATCTGCTCGAGTCACATGAAGACGATGGAGAACCCGGTGGAATGGCTGGAGGATGCAGAGGCGTCCATCAACCGTCGCCTGGACCGGGTATCAAAAGCGGTGAACAGCGGCGCGCGTACAGCGGAGGATGTACTGGTTACGCTGTATCCGAAAACCAGGCAGGGCCCCCTGCGCATCGTATTTTTGCGTGAACTCCTGGCAATGCTCCGCCACCTGGTCGTACAGGGAGCTGCACAGCGCACTATCGAGGAAGGCGTCGAGCGTTTTAGTCCGGCTTAGAAGCCACTACCGTGCATCCACCGTCTTCGAAGTCTCCGCTCCGAACCGCTGCTCTACATAATTTTCCAGGATATCGATAAACCGGGCGACGATGTCGTCTCCACGCAACGTGGTCGCGTGCTCGCCATCTACGAACACGGGTGCACTCGGTTCTTCAAACGTTCCCGGCAGGGAAATCCCGATATCCGCATGGCGCGACTCACCGGGTCCGTTGACCACGCAACCCATAACGGCGACAGTAAGGCTTTCTACCCCCTCGTACACCACTTTCCATGCGGGCATCCGGTCGCGCAGATACGTTTCGATATCAAGCGCCATTTCCTGAAAAAATGTGCTCGTAGTCCTGCCGCAGCCGGGACAGGCCGTGACCTGCGGCTCGAAACTGCGCAGGCCGAGCGACTGGAGGATCTGCCGGGCTACCCTGACTTCTTCCGTTCGATCGCCGCCCGGCAACGGGGTCAGGGATACTCGAATCGTATCACCGATACCTTCGAGCAGGGGTACTGCCAGCGCCGCGGAACTGGCGACGATCCCTTTGCGGCCCATGCCTGCTTCGGTCAAACCCAGATGCAGTGGATAGTCGCTCAGAGGTGCCAGCGAGCGGTACACCGCAACAAGATCTTTAACGCCTGACACCTTGGCGCTCAGAATGATGCGGTCGTGTCCGAGGCCTATTCGTTCGGCAGCTTTCGCCGACTGCATGGCACTCTCGACCATGGCGGCCATGGTAACGTCATGTGCACCACGCGGATGCGTTGACGAGGCGTTTTCGTCCATCATCTGGGTAAGCAGGACCTGGTCGAGGGAACCCCAGTTTACCCCGATCCGTACCGGCTTGTCGTGTTCTACGGCACACTCGATGATTCGCGCGAAGTTACTATCCCACCTCTTCTTCCCGATATTTCCGGGATTGATCCGATACTTGGCGAGAGCGGCCGCGCAGTCCGGATTTCCCGGTAGCAGGATATGCCCGTTGAAATGGAAGTCGCCGATCAAAGGAGTGGACACCCCTTCGGCCTCAAGTCGCTGTACAATCACCGGGATTGCGCGGGCAGCGGCCGGTGTGTTTACGGTAACGCGGACGAGCTCGCTTCCTGCCTCTGCCAGGGCCAGTACTTGCACGACCGTCGCCTCAATATCGGCCGTGTCCGTGTTGGTCATCGACTGGACGACGATCGGATGATCGCTTCCAACAGGAATACCGCCGACGTCGACTGTTATCGTCGGACGCCGTTCGAAGGCGTTCAATAGAGTCTCTTCGTGGGTCATCCTGGTGTCGCCCGGAACTCCAAAAGTGTGTTGGCTTGACGTCGAAGCGCCAAACCTACCCCACTGCGGTGCAGCGTTCCAGCGGATCGGGATCAGGTGCGGGTACAAGTGCGAAGGGCCCCGGATGTCTCCGGGGCCCTTCTTCTGCCCTCCGAACCGACTGGCTGGTCAGCCGGATTCGCCTGGTGCGTGTTATTCCGCTTCGCTAGTCGCGCACTCAGTCGTGGCGGGCATTTTCTTTCTTCAAATATGCTTTGTAGCGGCGCTCGAGTCCTCTACGGTCACGCTGCATTTCGCGCTCAAATGCCAACCTGTGTGCAAATGCAGCGTCTTTGAGCCACCGCGGCGTGAGGGCTGGATGCCAACGACTACCACCGCTTTCAGCCGACCCTGATTCAGCGTTGCCTAGCCCAAACATCAGGTGCCTCCTCGTGACTCGCGCATTCCGGGCTTGCTGTGGAAAAATTCGCGTCCGGTAAACGTTCGGCCTGACCATCACCGTAACCTCAACCCACGCCAAACTCTCGACGATCGAATCACCCTTGGATGATTCGATTCTGCACAGCTTATCCCCTCAGTTTCCACCAATACTGCGGACATTATCCACATCGACCGCTATATCTTGTGGTACTACATCATACGCCTACTATATGTTGGGGGTCAAGGTCGCTGAGGTTCGGTGAGACGGGCAAGCTGAATTCCAGGGATTCTCTTCGGTATCGGACCTAATGTTGCCGCGACAGGTATCGTGTATCCGGCAGCACGAATCGGCGCTGCTCTCAGTCTTATTTCCGAGGAGATTCAGTGATGCAAAGCATGTCGAGTGGGTGGGTGAGAACGGGTGGTGTGGTAGCAATGCTTGCAGCCGCAATGTGGAGCTTGCCTTCGGCTGTGCAGGCGCAGGAGGCCGATGCAGAGGCCGAGGAGGCTACGGAGCAACCAGTAGCAAATCCGGCAGATGTGGAATCAATCGATGCGATCATGGCCGCCATATACGATGTGATTTCGGGCGAGGCCGGCGAGGCCCGTGACTGGGATCGGATGCGATCGCTGTTCATTCCCGAGGCGCGCCTGATGCCGACCGGCCGACGTCCGGACGGCAGCCACGGATACATCGTGTGGTCACCCGAGGAGTATATTGAACGGGCTGGCCCTCAGCTCGAATCCAATGGGTTTTTCGAAGACGAGGCGCATCGTGTTACCGAGCGCTGGGCAGACATCGCCCACGTGTTCAGCACATACAATTCCTACCATACGGCTGCCGACATGGAAGCCGGGACTACATTCCAGCGGGGCATCAATACGTTCCAGCTGATGTATGATGGCGAACGGTGGTGGGTCGTCTCGATCATGTGGCAAGCCGAGGGCCCAGATCGACCGATATCAGCGGAATATCTCGGAGAGGATTGAGTCGGAGCAGAAGATCCAGGTCTGAAGACAGTGAGAGCCCGGTCACCAGATCGGGCTCTCATGCGTTGTACCCGCGACGCTATGCCCTGAACAGCACCTGCATCACGCCCATCACAAGTGCCGCCCCTGAGGCCACCAGGATCGGGCGCCATGTAGACCCCGTCTCTTTCCGAGCCTCCGGGATCAACTCGCGCACCACCATCCATACCATGGCGCCAGCAGCAAATCCGAATCCTGCAGCCAGGTATTCGCGGAACTGGAGCACGAACAGAAAGGCCGGTACGGCGAGCAGGGGCTGCGGCAGACTTGAAAATACGCTCCAGCCACCTGCCTTGAATACCGAGACGCCGCGCGGGATCAGGATCAGCGAAATCGCGAGACCTTCAGGGATATTATGGACAGCGATCGCGAGAGAAATGAACAGACCAAGTTCTGCACCGCCGCCGAATGAAACGCCGATACCGATGCCTTCTGCCACGGAGTGAACGGTCATCACGCCGACGATCAGGAGAGCCTTACTCGCATCCGCACCGCGCAACGCACCCACACTCACATCGTCGAACCGGTTAAGAAACCAGCGGCTCGCCGCAATGAATACCAGCCCGGCCAATAGACCGCCTCCGAGACGCTCCGGACTTTGTAACCAACCCTCGTAGACCAGTTGTCCAGAGGCAGCCATCATCAGCCCAGCGGCTGCGGCATTTCCGTAGCCAAGCCAGCGGCGACCGGGATTCCGAACCCAGAGAAACGGAAGGGCGCCGATGCCCGTTGCGGCAGCAGTCAGCAGTGACAGCAGGAATACGGTTAGCAGGTCGTTCAGGGGCGTCCCCTACCTCATCCGCATTCGCTGTATCCGCAGGCGTGGCATTTCACGCACCCTTCGGCGAATTCGAGGCCTGAGCCGCAGTCGGGACAGGTACCGATAAACGAGAGTGCCGCCTGCTCCTCGAACCGGTGAATAGCCGGTTGCTGAGAAGTCTGAGTCCCGCCATTCGTTGTCTTGGCGGCGCCCACGTCGGGAATCGGCAGAGACTGCTGAATCCCTTCCTTCTCCTCCAGGTGCCGCTCGATGACCTGGGCGACCGCATCGGGGCTCGACAGAACCTTGTTCGGACCCATTCCAACATATCGATCCGATGAGATCCCGCGAAGCTGCTTATGTACCTCGCGAAGCGAGATTCCGCTCCGCAAGGTGAGGCTGATCAGCCGGCCGATCGCTTCGGCATCGGCCATTGCCGGCCCACCCGCCTTGCCGAGAGCGACAAACACCTCGAACGGGCGGCCGTTCTGGTCCTCGTTGATCGTTACGTACATGTCACCCAGTGGCGACACGATCTTGCGCGTGATTCCCCGTAGCTCCGCTGGTCGTGACCGAACTTTGGGAGCCTTCATCACGCCGCCCTCGTATGCAGCTATCGTTTTTCCGCTTTCCTCGACTTGCGCCTCGAGCTGAGCGATTCTGCCCAGGGCCGCTGTTAGCGCCTCCGCGAGTTCGGTGTCTGCAACCTGCTCAAAACCGACCGGCGTTGAGCCGGACTCTGCCACCACTTTTTGCGCGGTCTTTCCGGTCGACAGAACCTGGGCGTCGCGCGAGCCATCTCGGTACACCGTGACGCCTTTGCACTTCAGCTGGTAGGCAAGTTCGTAGATCTGACGTACGTCGTCTTCCGTCGCGTCGTGCGGAAAGTTGCACGTTTTCGAGATCGCCGAGTCCGTGTACTGTTGAAATGCGGCCTGCATACGGATGTGCTGCTCAGGTGTCACATCGTGCGCCGTCGTGAACACCAGCTGGACATCTTCGGGAACTTCAGGAAAGTGGATATGACCCTCTGAGGCGATTCGCTCCATGAGTTCTTCGGAATGCCACCCCTGCTCCTTGGCCATACGCACGAATTCCGGATTCACGTCCGGCATCAGGCTGCCAGCCTGATTCCGCATGAAAGCGACGGCAAACATTGGCTCGATACCGCTCGAACATCCGGCGATGATCGAAATTGTTCCGGTAGGAGCGACGGTCGTCAGGTTGCAATTCCGGAGACGCCGCATCGGCCGGATTCGGCTGCCACCGCTATCCCGGGCGCAGCTGTCATCCGGACCCCAGATCGACTTCTCCCATTCTGGAAACACGCCGCGCTCTCGCGCCAGACGCTCCGACTCAACCTTTGACTCTTCGTCTACAAATCGCATCAACTCGCGGCCGAGTTCGATCGAGCGTGGCGATCCATAAGGTTCGCCGAGCCTTACCAGCATGTCGGCCCAACCCATTACGCCGAGACCAACTCGCCGGATGTTCTTGGACAGGTCACCGATCTGCGGAAGCGGATATTTGTTGGCATCGATCACATTGTCGAGAAAGTGCGTCGACTTGTGGACGGCCGATCGCAGGCTCTCCCAATCAATTTTTCCATCCTCAACAAACGTCCCGACATTCACAGAACCCAGGTTGCACACGTCATACGGCAGTAGAGGTTGTTCACCACACGGATTCGTAGCTTCGTACGAGCCCATGTGCGGGACCGGGTTGTAGCGGTTTGCTTCATCCGTGAAGTAGACCCCAGGCTCTCCGTTGCGCCACGCGCCGTATATGACTTTGCTGAACACTTCGCGCGCATCCAGTTGCCCAACAACCTCACCACCCCGCGGATTGTGCAGGTCGTATGGCTCATCCCGCTCCACAGCGGCCATGAAGTCGTCCGTCACGGCAACGGAGATGTTGAAGTTGGTGATCTTGTTACCGTCTGACTTACAGTCGATGAAGTGCAAGATGTCGGGATGGTCGACGCGCAGAATCCCCATGTTGGCTCCGCGCCGCGTCCCTCCCTGCTTCACCGCCTCGGTGGAAGCATCGTAGACCTCCATGAAGCTGACAGGGCCGCTTGCCACACCCATCGTCGACTTCACAACATCCCCGGACGGGCGCAGACGGCTGAACCCGAAACCCGTACCACCACCCGACTGGTGGATCAGTGCCATGTCACGCAGGGTCTCATAAATACCCTCGAGACTGTCCGGCACGGGTAACACAAAGCACGCACTCAACTGACCCAGCGGACGTCCGGCATTCATCAGCGTGGGGCTGTTCGGCTCGAACTGGCCCATCGCCATCATATCGTAGAACTCGCGCGCGGTGTCTTCGATCATTTCTGCCGTAGCGCCGTAGCGGGTATCCATCTCTGCAATTACCCGCGCTACCCGCCAGAACATGTCCTGCGGTGACTCGATCAACTCGAGGTCATCGTTCTTCTTCAGGTACCGCTTGCCGAGAACCGTGGTCGCGTTGTCCGACAGACGCGGTTCCGGGAGATCGCCTGGGGATTTGCCTGGATCGATGGAGGTGGGGGTGGCCTCCGTCTGGATCGCCGTGTCGGGTGCCTGCATGACGTACTGTACTCCTCGCGTCTTAGCCTCGGTTTCCTGCTTCATTATATCTACCCCCGAAGGGGATTATGCTGCCCAAGTGTCCCGTGTGGCGCCAAAGTTTGGGGTGACTTCTCCCCCTCGGGTGATTCGCACCCGCAGAAAATACTCCCCATATAATGCGTAAAAAAGTGTCGGACCGGGCGGGACAGAGCCGAGTAGTCCGGAGCGGTGTCAGAACCGCCACACACCCCAATATGTTGGGGCCCGACTACAATAGAAACCCTATATGTAGTGGTCAAGCCCTGAATTGTAACAAGCGCCGATTTTGGGGATCGCGGACGTGTTTCAGGCCGTGTTCTGTCGCCAGCGGCCCTCGCGGTGAGCGTCTTTCAGCACCAGATAGTGCTCGACGGTCCGGCGGGCACGGGCAAGCAGCTCTTCGTCCACCTGGCGAATTATTCGGCCGGGAACGCCGACGACAAGACTGCGCGGAGGAATGATCGTGCCCTCGCGCACTACCGCACCGGCTCCTATTACCGAGTCCTCTCCGATCACCGCGTGTGACAAAATGATTGCGCCCATCCCTATCAGGCAGCCGTTACCGATCGTGCATCCGTGAATGATCGCGCGGTGCCCGACACCTACGTCGCACCCGATGTCACATGGTTGGTCGGTATCCACGTGCACGACGCTCAGATCCTGGATATTGGTACGCTGGCCGACTCGGATGGACGCGATGTCACCCCGCAGAACACAACCGAACCAGACACTGGAATCCGCTTCGAGCTCCACATCACCAGTCACGACAGCTCCCGGGGCAATCCAGGCTCCCGGACCCACAGTCGGCCCGGAACGAGTCGTCAGATCTCCCACCCTCACGGGTTCGGCTGCTGGCCCGAAGCCACGTCCCGAAAGAACTCCTCAATGCCGTCCAGTATTCCGCGCGCGTATCGTTCTTGAAACTCCGGGGTCTTGAGAGCCGCCTCGTGGGACGGGATCATCATGAACGCCCCCTCGGTGAGAATGGCCGGCATCCATGACATCCGGGTCACAGCCAGGTCTCCCCAGAACACGCCGAGGTCCCGCAGTCGCAATGTCGATAGCATCCCCTGCTGAACAGCAACGGCCAGGGCATGGGAGTGTGGATGATAGTGATATGCACTCGTACCTTCGCGCCCTACCGGTCGCACACCATCCGGCAGCGCGTTGTTATGAATAGATACGAAAACCTCTGCATCCGCTTCAATGGCCCGCTGGGTTCGTTCGTACAGACCCATGGGAAGAGTGTCATCACGAATCAGCACAGGTTCGGCCCCCGCTTCGCGCACCAGGCGAGCCAGGATTCGACCGATCGCGAGGTTTGCATCGCCCTCGTAAAAGCCGGTCGGTCCGTGGGCACCTGCCCCCGGGTGCCCTGGATCAATCGCGATTCTGCGGCCAAGCAAGGGGGATGCGGGATCGATCATCGGTGGTCGGCGAATCTCGAAACGTAACTCTGCGCGCCCCGTCGGAAGCACCGACCAACTCGTCCGATAGCCCCACACACGTTCCACGAAGTGGATACGCAGACGATATCGGGATCCCGGCAGTTGCTCCCACTCCACTCGATCAACGAGGCGGCCACCGGCGCCTTCGCGAATTCGATTTGTAACGCCTGTTGCCCCGAACAGTGTGAGCTCGAGCGTATGATCGTCCGGCTCACTGACCGTGATTGGAATTGCGGCCGCAAGAAACGCATGCATCACAAGGCGGTCTGGAAGAACCTCGAAACGCAGGTCACCGACCGTGCTGCGCGGAGGGGCACTTCCAGGGGGAAGGAGCTCGAGATCATCCTCCAGTACCCACGCCTCCAACTCGGGTGCGAGACGGATGCGCCACCGATTTCCCACTCGCCCGTCCAGTGTGACCCGCGTTCCATTCGCTAGAAGCCAGCGATACGGTCCGAACAACGCAGGTCTGGCGTTGATGAGCCCGTCCGCTCCACCGGCTGGCTCATCCGGTTCACGAAGCACGGCAGCGGGAAGATCGGATGGATCCAAAATACGCAGCGGCGTGACGATGGTGCCGCGCGCCGTCGAGTCCGCCGAAATGACTCGCACACCGAGCCGCAAAGAATCGGCGTCAGCGCTCCAGGTGCAGTCTTCGGGCGCGCAAGCAACCCGGTAGAACGATTCCGCTTCCATCGCGAACAGATATTCTCCGGCCACCACGGTCTCGATCATCGAGTATCGCTCACTGCCCGCGTCCAGCCACACTTCTGCTGATGGCTCTGCCCGTACGGTGAATTCGAGCAGTTCTCCAGGGACAGCCCAGCGGACAGGCTGGTCGTTGAGCGACTGCGGGTCGATCCACGCGGTGCCAGGTTCGCCTTCGAACGGACGCTCTGGCAGGAGGACGGGATGACGCAAGGTGTCGATCTCACTACCCCGCCGGGCCTGTAGCAGATAGGACGTAGTATCCCCTGCTTCTGCATTTGGAACCGGGAGAAAGGCGAGGAAGGATCCGTTGGGATTCACGTCGACGAACTGCCCGTTGATGATCAGCGTCGCGTCGCCAGTACCAACGGTTCCGAAGATAAAATTCGAGTCGCTCACGGTAATTCGCTGCAGCGAATCCGGATACTCGACGTAGAGTCCGATAGGTCCGCGAATCGAAGGAATCGGTGGTAGCACGCTTTCAATTACACCCGGCGGTATGGGACCGGTGCCGGGCGCGCGAGTGACGCCCCCGCATGCCACCAACTGGGTAAGCAGAGCGGCGGTCAGCGCACGCATACGTCGCTCATTCCCGAACACATTCATTGCGTGACCTCCCTCGCTGGATTCCAACGGCGCATGATCAGCAGTCCCGTCACGCCGACGATTGCCGCTAGACCTGCCGTCCTCCATTCGTACAGCATCGCGCCGCCAAGCGTAAACATCAGACCAAACAATAACATCGCGGCGCCAAGCGTCCGGGCCAGGTCCGTACGAAGCTCGGTAACCGGCTCGAGGCCCGTCCTTTCGCGCGCTTGCTTCCAGCCCGGCCCACCGGGTCGAACGCGGCGATAGAACGTGTCGAGCGTTTCATCCGATTCCGGTTTCGTAAGAAACATGACGGAGATCCAGATGACGCCCGATCCAAATGCCGTGACCGCGAGACGAGCGCCAAAATCCATCCCGCCAAACACAGGTAGATAGGATGCGAGAGCGATCGCAAATCCGGCAAGCATCGCGGACAATTCCGCCCATGCATTCACGCGCCACCAGAACCAGCGCAGGATCAGCACGGCGCCCGGGCCCGTTCCAATCGCAATGACGAACCGGAACATCGTTCCGACATCGTTCGTGAAAAATGCAGCCACGCCACCGCAAGCGACCATCAGCACGGACGCCAGCCGACCCATCAGGACAAGACGCTTTTGCGACGCGTCGGGCTCGATGAACCGTGCCCACAGATCGTTAACAACGTAACTCGCGCCCCAGTTGATCTGGGTTGAGACCGTAGACATGAATGCGGCGACAAACGATGCAACGACAATCCCGAGCACACCGACGGGCAGGTACTTGAGCATCAGTAAGGGATAGCCCATCTCGGGATCTTCGAGGTTCGGGAATACGACGATTGCGGCGAGCGCCGCCAGAATCCAGGGCCATGCACGAAGCACGTAATGGAGGAGGTTAAACAACCATGCTGCTTTTTCGGCGTCTTTCTCCGTTCGGGCCGCAGACATCCGCTGCACGAACTCGCCACCGCCGTCGGATCGACGCCATGCCCACCATTGAATTCCCAGGTAGGCCAGGAACGTACCCATCGGAAGCTCAATAGAACCCGGCTTTGGAACCATTCGCAGCGCATCGCTACGGCCGGCTGCCTCGAGTCCCGCCTTCAACTCGGCGATGCCGCCAATGTCCACGATCGCATAACCGGCCACGAGCAGGGCTCCGACCATTGCCAGCCCGAACTGCAGAAAATCAGTTGCCACGACTCCCCACAGACCCGAGACGCCCGCGTAGACCATTACAAAGACGGACAGGCCTACGACGATCCACAGGCGCTCGTCGCCCGGCAGCCAGACCGGCATGGCCTGGCCCACGCCCAACGCCTCGATCACCTTCCGCATCGCCAGCATCACGTAGCCGATTGCGATGCAATTGATCGGCACGGCGAACACGAATGCCCGCGTGCCACGGAGCACCGCAGCCGGGCGCCCCCCGTAACGGATTTCGGTCAGCTCGGCGTCTGTCACGACCTCCGCCCGCCGCCACAGGCGCGCAAACAGGTAGATCAGCAGCACATGCGAAAGGGCGAACGCCCACCACTCCCAGTTGCCCGCGATGCCACGACGAGCCACGACCCCCGTTACATACAGCGGCGTATCTACACTGAACGTGGTTGCTGCCATCGACGTCCCGACGAGCCACCACGGCAATGAGCGGCCGCCGACAAAAAACTCGACGAGGCTGCCACTGGCGCGTCGGGCAAGCCAAAGTCCGATCGCCAGTGTTCCGACCAGATAAATTCCGACGATCCACCAATCGAGTGAGCCCATTAGCCGGTGGCCCCTGTGGTCTCCCAGATGGAGCGCGCCGCCGCCCGCTCCATGGCCGGCTCGGTTCCCCATGCGCAGATGCCGCCACCCAGGTCTGCAACCAGACGCGAGTGACCGAATACGATCAGCAGAGCGCCAGCAGGAACCGTCAGGGCAGTCTCAACAGCCGACGACGCACTCGGCGTCAGTCCAGCGATTCCCTTCCATGCCTGCGGGGTCGAAGCGACCAAGATCAGCACGGGTAAATCGTCGCCTGCGGAATCGACATTCCATCCCGCGTGACGAAGATCGGCCGTGAGATCAGCTCCAAACGGCGGTCGGCCGGGCTGTTCGCGATCATCCCAGATCGGCAGGACGCGGATAGGCTGGTCAGCGTTCAGCCAAGCTGGTCGTGGTGCAGACCAGGTAACGCAACCGAGAGCGAGCTCCGCCGGGGTCATGTCGGCAACATCCTCTGTCGGCGGCGACGGCTCGACCGAATAGCGCATGCGCACATCCTCGGCGCGAGCGATAGCTGTCACCAGCCGCTGATTGACGTCCGGCTTTCGTTCAGCAGCTTCGCGTAGTGCGTTGATGGCCGTCTCCAGGTCATCCGGATATAGAAGCAGATCACAGCCCGCAAGAAGCGCCTCGACGGCTGGATGACCGGTGCCCGTTTCCGCGTCCAGGAACCCGCTCATGTTCATGGCATCGGTGATGATCAATCCGCAAAATCCCATCTCGCCACGAAGTAGATCCTCGAGAATTTCAGGTGCGAGGGTCGCAGGGCGTTCACTTCCCAGCGCGGGATACCACACATGAGCCGACATGATCGCCGCTACATCAGTGGCCACGTGCCGGAATGGCATTAGATCAGCCTCAAGATGAACTCGATCTACTTCGACACGCGGGAGCTCGGCATGGGAATCCGCTGTTGTCCGGCCATGCCCCGGAAAGTGCTTCGCACAGGCAAGTACGCCTTCCGACTGGCAGCCCGCGATCCAGGCCGCCCCCAATCGGGCGACAATATCCGGGTCGTCAGAAAATGCTCGCGATCCCACAATCGGATTGTTTGGTTCTATGTCGAGGTCCAGGACAGGAGCGAAGACGAGATCGATCCCAAGGGCCCGGGCGTCTCGTCCCGTCAGCCGACCCGCCTGCCGTGCGGCTGCCACCGGGTCCTGGTGAGCGGCAATCCCTGCAGGTGGTGGAAGCGTCGCCAGTCCGGAAAACTGCTGACCGGCTCCTCGCTCGAGATCCGATCCGATCCATAACGGGTAGGGTGCAGCCGCTCTGAGGTCGGCGATCAGCCCGCAGACCTGGTCGGACTCACCTCCGAATACGATAAATCCCCCTGCACCTAATTCGACGGCATACCGTGCCCGCTCTCGAACCGCCGTCTCCGGATCGAGATCAAGCCGGAGCGCCTCAAGCACCACACGTCCGGCGGCGGGAGCAGGGGCGGTCAAGCAGGCACTCGCTTTCCCAGCCTGCGCGGTCCGGCAGCGCCCGTCGCCCAGGCTACGTTCACCGGAATGCCCAACAAATGTTGTCGGGCCAGCAGAGCGAAAGCCGCTGCCTCCCGGGCATCTCCGTTCCAGCCAACCTCCTCAAGCAGTCGGATGTCGGTATCCGGCAAGTGGATTGCCAGCCGGCGGCGAATTTCCGGGTTCCGAGCGCCGCCACCACACAGGAGAACTTCGTCGACATTCTGATCGATGAACCTGTAGCTGGCCGCGATGGACCGTGAGGTCACCTCCGTCAGCGTGGCAATCGCATCGGCTACTGGCAGGTCGTTACTATCGAGCCAATCGATCACTCGCGGTGAGCCAAAACGCTCACGCCCGGTACTGCGAGGTGGCGATTCAGCAAAAAACGGGTCGGACATCCATTCTTCCACCAGGGCCTCGTGCACAGAACCGGAAGCTGCCACGCGGCCGTCCTCGTCCCATGGCTCACCAGTAAGGCGAATCATCGCCGCGTCGATCAGGGCGACACCCGGGCCCGTATCGAATGCGACCGGCGACCGGGAATGATCACCCGCTGGAGGAAGCGCGGTCACGTTGGCCATTCCGCCGATGTTCTGCACCACACGTGGATGGTCCACCCGAAGGAGGAGGTCATCGAATACCGGTGTGAGCGGAGCTCCATGGCCTCCGGCTGCCATATCCCGAACCCGGAAGTCGGCGATCACGTCTACGCCTGTGCGTTCCGCGATTATGGCTGGCTCGCCCAACTGAAGCGTAGATCCGGCAGCATTTGACCCCGGCGGACAGTGCCACATCGTATGCCCGTGGCTGCCAATCGCGACTACGGATTCGTCCGCTGCTGCAATTGCCGACATCGCGGCAGTTGCGAGCTGCTCACCGATAGCGAAATTCAGCCAGCACAGATCTTCGGGCCCGGCATCACCGGATACCGCGCGCCGCAATCGGGCTACAAAATCGGGATCAAACGGCTGGGTGTGGAACCACTCGAGCCGGGCTATCGCGGGCGTTTCGGCGCGACCCTCAAACCTGACAAGCGCCGCATCGATTCCGTCCAACGATGTCCCGGACATCAGCCCTACAAATAGACCCTCAGCGTCCTGCTGGCGTGGCTTCAAGCGCGTGTTTCCTCGCAGTCCAGGTACCCGGTTACTGCGCGAGTCGGAGAAGCTAACCACGGGCACCGATCAGAGAACAGCCGCCCGCTTGCGTCCAGGCCGAGCGCCAACCCAATTACCAAGCCAGTTCGCCAGCGATTAGACCCTCGCCCGGTCAGAGAGTTTGACTATGATCAGCCGAATTCCCTCGTTTGCCAGTATCGTTCTGTTATCGGGTTCCGTTGCCTGCTCGGCGCCCGCCCCGCAAACCCGGCCCGCTCCTACCGAGTACAGCGCTGAATTCCCGTCCACCTGGCGCTTCGATGCCGGCGCGGTGCCGGTACGAGCGGAGGGAGGAATGGTCGTTTCGACAGACAGTTTTGCCACAGCGGCCGGTCTCGAGATCCTGAAGGCCGGGGGCAATGCCATCGACGCCGTCATCGCCACCTCATTCGCGCTCGCGGTCGTCAACCCGGAAGCAGGGAATATCGGCGGTGGAGGGTTCATTGTCGGCCGGATGGCCGATGATACGAGGTTCGCACTCGACTATCGCGAGGAGGCACCAGGCGGTGCAACGACCGACATGTACGTGGATGAGAATGGACAGGTCACTGATGAAGGGCTCATTGGTCACCTCGCATCCGGTGTTCCGGGAACCGTGGCAGGCATGGGAGCTGCCTATGAAAGGTACGGAACGCTTCCGTGGACCCAGTTGGTAGAGCCTGCAATTCGGCTTGCACGCAACGGATTTGAGGTCGCCGATCGACACTACGGTTCGATCCACTACAAACGGGAGCTCCTGGGCAGATTCCCGGCTTCGGCTGCAGTGTTCCTGGTGGACGGCGATGCGCCGGCCGTGGGATCCACACTGAAACAGCCCGACCTGGCCCGGACGCTTCAGGCAATTGCGGATGGCGGCGCGGCGGCCTTCTACGAGGGCTGGATCGCAGACTCCCTGGCCGCGGAGATGCGACGGGGTGGCGGGTTGATCAATCGAGCAGACCTGGCTGCCTACGAGGCCATATGGCGCGATCCCGTTGAGACCGTGTACCGGGGCTACGAGGTCATCTCAATGCCACCGGCTTCATCGGGGGGCACCACGCTCACCCAGATGCTTAACATCGTCGAGGGATTTGATCTCGGAGCCCTTGGCTGGCACTCGGCTGAGGCGATTCACATCGCAGTGGAGGCGATGCGCCGGGCGTATGCGGACAGAAATTTCTACCTGGGCGACACCGACTTCGTTGAAGTCCCGCTTGAAAGGCTGACCTCCAAGGCCTACGCAGATTCTTTACGACAGTCGATCGATCTTTCCAAAGCATCTGTATCGGAGGACTTCAATCGGGTTCCGGTCGAGTCCGAAAACACGACCCACTTTTCAGTTATCGATGCGGCCGGAAATGCGATGTCGGTTACTACCACACTGAATTCGGGATTCGGCTCAGGGATAGTCGTGCGCGGTGCAGGATTCGTCCTCAATAATGAGATGGATGACTTCACGTCGAAGGCGGGAGTCCCGAACCTGTATGGACTGGTCCAGGGCGAAGCGAACGCGATCTCCCCGGGAAAGCGGATGCTGTCTGCAATGACGCCGACGATCGTGATCAATCCGGCAGGACAGACGGAGCTCATCACGGGTACGCCGGGGGGTTCGACCATCATCACCACAATTTTTCAGATCGTCACCAATCACATCGACTTCCAGATGCCTGTCCAGACGTCGGTCGATGCGCCGCGGTTCCACCACCAGCACCTACCCGATGTGATCAGGTTCGAAAATGGCGGTCTGCCTGATTCGGTAATCGCACAGTTAAGAACGCTTGGCCATGATGTTACGGAGCGGAGCGGAACCTCCGGCAATGTCGAGTCGATCTACATCGCGCCGGATGGAACCCGGTTTGGTGGCGCTGACCCGCGTCGCGACAGTAAAGCTATGGGGCACAAGGAGCTTCCACCGGTGTCGGAGATCCCGGCGCATTCGCCGGAATCTCCGATGCTCGGTGAGTTGTATGTGACGTTAGATCTCGCGCCGAACCGTCAAAGGAATGTCCAGAGTCAACGTCATCGCTGATCCGCTATCCAGGATTGCGTCAGAATCAGCGGATCCAAGAATCAACGCGGAGCCCGCCGCCGCACCGACGACGCCACCGACGATCGTGCCGGTCTTGTTTCCGCCGATTACACGTCCGAGAATAGCACCTGCTGCGGCGCCAACACCGATTTTCCCGGCTTTCTCTGCCGTGTTGTCGCGGCCTTCCATCCTTGGATTGGCCTCGGCTACCGACATCGAAACGGGATAAGACTCGCCGTCCACCATGACATTGTCGAATTCGACATTTAGCACAGCTGCTTCGCCTGGTTCACCCGACTTCTGCACGGTCGCCACGTGGCCACTGATCCTGGTCCCTGCTGACAACGCGACGCGGTTTCCAACTACAACGGGGGCAGTCAACGTGACGGTGAATCGATCGCCCACCTGGCTGGTTTTCGTACTCAGTTCCTGGTCGAGTGTTACATGGACACTCGTCCCGCCGGCGACTGTCATGCTCTCATACTGGGGGCCAGGGTCAACGGGTTCCGGCTCAGGCTCCGGCGCGGGGGGAGGGGCCTGCGTGCGCGGGAGCGGCTGGGATTGCGGCTGCTGAGCTTGCGGCTCGGGCTCAGGCTCCGGCTCTGATTCCGTCAATGCGGCATCGTCGAGCACAGCAAGTGAATCTTCGGCCATTGCCAGGTCCATTTCGCGATCAAGATCAGCCTGGTCGCTCGTGTCACTGCCGCAGGCGGCCGCCACGATCACCAGCGAAATCACCATTATTTTGGAGAAATTTTTCCACATGTTGTTCATCAGACTCTCTCTCGGGTAGAGTGTTACAACACGGGAATTCGTTTGTATAGCCGCAAATTCGGGGACCAGTCCCGCACTGGTGCCCGCAAGCCTATAATAACCGACATGCTGAACCGATTGAAGGGTGCAACGATCGTGCCGAACAGGCACCGGCCTATACCTGAAAGATGGGGAGTGAGCCCTTGAATCAGCTCCGCAGCCTGCTTCCCTACTACCGACCATATCTCAAGGGAGTGATAGCAGGTCTAGTACTCGTCATAATCAGCAATGTGTTCACCATCGCTGGACCTTTTCTACTCAAGCTGTCTGTCGATGCCATCTCGGCTTCTTTGTCTCGAGATGTAATCGTGCTTTACGCTCTGCTCATCGTCGCCGTTGCCGTTCTGTCAGGAATAACCCGATACGGGATGCGACAACTGCTCAACAGCATCAGTCGCCGCATTGAGACGGACCTGCGCAATGACCTGTTTGATCACCTCCTCCGTCTTCCGCCAGAGTTTTACGACCGCTGGCGTACGGGAGACCTGATGAGCCGCGCGACCAATGACGTACTTGCGGTGCGGCAGGTGGCCGGGCCGGCAATCATGTACCTGGTAAACACGGCCGCTGTCTCAGTGTTCGCCCTGGCTCTCATGATCTGGATCAGCCCTACGCTTACGGCGATCGCCATGATTCCGATGGTTCTTATTCCCCTGGCTGTCGTCTGGTTCGGATCCCGCATCCACTCGCGATTCGAACGAATTCAGGAGCAATTCTCGGAACTGAACAACTTTGCGCAA
>JBDHMQ010000002.1:0-36397 GCA_039656095.1 Gemmatimonadota bacterium
TTTCGTTTTCTACGGGATAGAGCTGCAACGCTTTGGTGGCGTTGTACATTGACGTGAGTACCTCGGTGCTGACTCCCTGCTGAGGTTCGGTGGTATTCATTCTTCGTCCTCTTCAGGATGCGAATCGCTGGTCTGCTCGCTATGACGCAAGCACAATCGGACAGCATCCGATACGGTGCTGTTCTTATCGCCCTTTGCCTTGGTCAGCTCTTGAACCGCCTCCGGTGTCGCGACTGATGCCAGGGCTCGCGCAGCGCCGGCCCTGACGATCGCCGCCTGCTTGCCACCCCAGCGGCCTCTTCCATTCAGGAGTATCGCAAGTTCAGGAACGGAGTCCTCTGGTCCGGCAGCAACCAGCGCCCTGAGGAAGGCGGCCTGCTCCACTTCCTCTCGACTTGCGAAGCGCCGGCTCGTGATGTGTTGCCGAAGATTCTGGGCTGCACCCGGCGGGGCGAGGCGTGTGATCGCCCCAAGCGCTGTCTTGCGTACCGTCCAGTCGAGATCGTCAAGCGCTGCGAAGACGCTGGTTCCTGCTTCGTCAGCCGACATGAATCCGAGAGCCTCGATGGCTGCACGCCTTGCAACTGTCTCGGGCCGTTGGGCCAGCCGTGCCAGATCCTTCACAGCCGAGACGATGCCGAGTCGCGCCAGGGTCATCGCAGCTTCGGCCGCGAGTACGGGGTCATCGGATCCCAGTAGTTCTGTCATGTGGGCCGGAAAGCGAGCCACCAGATCGTCAATCGCCTGTTCGATCCGTTCGCGGAGGTTCGGGTCAGATACGGACGGAAGAGCCCGCACCAAGGTGGGGAGGGCCTCCGCCTGGAGAGCATTGAGTAGACTATCTACGTCAGAGCCTTCGGGATCATGTTCGGCTCCTTCCATTACCGTGCTCACGAGAGTCGCCATGGCCTCGCTCATATCCCTCAACAGGGCTACCACGAGTTCTTGCGTGTCCCGTTCACCCGTCTTGTTCGCCAGCAACTGCAACTCGTTTACGATGAGCGCAACTGACGCAAAATCGGGGATGGCAAGCAGCTCAGGAAGGAACCTTCGGAGAATGTCCACCACCTGCTGACGTCGCTCATGGTCGCGCATCTCAAACTGGTCGAGTAGCGCTAACGTGACATCATGGACCAGGTTTCGTTCCTGATCGAGCTCAATTTCCCTCTGCAGGTACCCCTGATCAGCTTCGGAAAGCAGGATCTCCTGGAACCCGTCGTCAACCTCAGTCGATACCGGCCCGGCTTCGACGACGCGCTCGATCTCCGACATGTCTGTAATGGTCTCGCCGGCGCCTGCATTCCTGTTTCCTGCGGGCACGTCCAGATTCTCATCTTCGCCGATATCCACGTACTCGATTCGGATAAACGAGAAATCCCGGTGCCACAGGGTGGCCAACAGGTCCGAAGATCTTCCCCTGCGCACATTCGCGAGGATTTCCACGAATTCGCGCAATTCGCCTTGCTCACAGCCAGGAAGCACCGCGAGGGTCCGAATCCCCTCGCGAAAGAACATGAAAGCAAAGTTGTCATGTCCGATCGGCTGGTCGTAGACAGGCTGGTCCTGCCAGACAAGCTGTCCTTCGTCGATCGTCAGGGTGAGATGAGGGAGGTCTTCCCAGAGATTTCGAACCTGATCCAGTAGGGCCCGGTGAAATCGCTCGATCAGCTGATTGCCGCGTACATATGCCTGTCTCGTCCTGTAATCTTTCAACAGGGCGACAACAACTTCTTCAATCCGGAGTGCCGAATCGCGGTCGATGTCGTCGACCGAGACGCCTGCACCGCCGGACTTCAAGTTCACCGAGCTTTGATCCTGAACGTTGTCCATTGTCTGGATCCGTGTGGGTTTTCCGCTTGCTATCTGTCGGGCCGACGCCTTCGCATCGGCTCCCATCGGGCTTCCACTGTTCCCGAAAGGTTATTCACGGATCGTGCCAGCGTGAAAAGCAGGTCGGACAGCCGGTTGATGTAGGGCAGGAGCACGTCGCCGAATTCGGGCCGGCCATCAAGTAACGGCTCTTCGACACACCGTGCGAGCCACGTGCAGGTGGGCCCCCGCAGGTGATCCACCCGGAAGGATGAACGCGTCAAGTGGCTGCAGCCCCGAGTCCAGCCTGTCTATCCAGGCCTCCAGGTCGGACACCCGGCTGGCCGGAAGCTCCGGGAGCGTGGCCTGCTTCATGGCCCGCTCTGGATCGGCGGCTGCGAGAAGCGCTCCCAGAGTCAGGAGGTCGGACTGCACCTCGACTAGATCACCTGTGCCGAGATCACCCTGTGGATCGAGGGCGATGACAATGCCGAGTACAGCGTTGAGTTCATCAACCGTCCCATACGCTTCGACCCGCGCGTCATGTTTGGGAACGGTGACCCCGCCATAGAGCTTTGTTTTTCCCCGATCTCCTGTCTTCGTGTAAATCTTCATCACAGCGCCTCGTCGACGGGTAGACCGTAAAGTATTTGTACCGATCGAATGTCACGGTGGGAGAGTTCCAGGTTGCGGTTGCCGGGGTGCATGGCATCTGCCGGGTTCTCGCTATGGGGCAGACCCACAACGTGTCCGATTTCATGCAGGGCCACGAGCCGAATGAACTCATTGCTCATTTGCATTCCATCCGAGTGTGTGTCCGCGAGCGTCACCGTAACACGCTCGATGAATCCCGAGTCATCCAGCTGCCGATCGGTCAAACCGGCTTGAGTCGTCGGGAACCTGGGGATCCAGCGAAACTCGATGTCGGCTTCGGCGACATCTTGAACAGGCTTGAACTGCAGCGGAAACCCTGAAATGCCTTCCCACACCCGCAAGGATCGGCGTGCTTCATTCCAGTAATCGTCGCGCTGTTTGGGCGGGGGGGCGAAGTACACGTTCAGCGTTCGGGATCCTGAGGTGGGGAGCTGCCAACGGGCCATCGAACCAGATCGGGCGATACCGGATTCTGCTACATAGGTTTCGCCTGGTGGTACGACTGCCTGTGCCTCGATGCTGGCCGCGAGAGGAAAAACGGAAGCAACGGCAGAGATCAATACCAGCACTAGGGTTCGAATCGTCAGCCGAGGTTCTCCTGTTGTCGGTGCGGGAGCCGTTCAGGCAGTAACTATAGAGGTGTCCGGCCGGATGGCGGAAGTCAAGTCCGATCGTCCAATCTGACCGTGATTTTCGGGTTGACATTATTTGGGGTGCGGCGTACCATCGGTGCCCGACGCGGGGTGGAGCAGTCTGGTAGCTCGTCGGGCTCATAACCCGAAGGTCGCAGGTTCGAATCCTGCCCCCGCTACTTCTAATGATGGCGTGCCCCGTGCGCTGGCGACGGCAGGCGGGGCATTTTGTTTGGATCAAATGCTGTTTGAAAGTTGTAGGAGAGTCCCATTCCGGGGTAGCTCAGTGGCCAGAGCGGGTGGCTGTTAACCACTAGGTCGAGGGTTCGAATCCCTCCCCCGGAGCTCGACGGCGGCTGGGTAGCTCAGCCTGGTAGAGCACCGCGCTGAAAACGCGGGTGTCGGCGGTTCGAGTCCGCCCCCAGCCATGTCGCATTTGCACAGGGGCGTAGCTCAACTGGCAGAGCACCGGTCTCCAAAACCGAAGGTTGGAGGTTCGAGTCCTCCCGCCCCTGTTTGCAGGCGATCTCAATAGCGGGCTCGCGTAGCTCAGTGGTAGAGCGCATCCTTGGTAAGGATGAGGTCGCGGGTTCAATCCCCGCCGCGAGCTCTCAGGCAAGTTGAATGAGGGGCAGGAAGGGCGAGATTCTCAGTCGCGAGCGCCCGTAGCTCAGCTGGATAGAGCATCGGCCTTCTAAGCCGAGGGTCGCAGGTTCGAGTCCTGCCGGGCGCATCGAAAAAGCCGAAGCGGTGCTTCGGCAGTGGGTGGGCTCCCATCGTCTAACGGTCAGGACACCACTCTTTCAAGGTGGAGATAGGGGTTCGATTCCCCTTGGGAGCATCGCGGGGCCGTAGCTCAGTTGGGAGAGCGCTTGAATGGCATTCAAGAGGTCAGGGGTTCGACCCCCCTCGGCTCCATAGTTCAATCAGTTTGCAGGAATGCGCGCCGCTAGCTCAATCGGCAGAGCAACTGGCTCTTAACCAGTAGGTTGAAGGTTCGATTCCTTCGCGGCGCATTCCGGTTCGGACCAGCGGGTCCAGTAGATCCGCGTACCGGTTCATGCGCCCGTAGCTCAGCTGGATAGAGCGTCGGCCTCCGGAGCCGAAGGTCACAGGTTCGAATCCTGTCGGGCGCACTAGAGCAACCTCATTGAAACTTCTAGGCCTTACTTGCCTGCCCTCCGAGGATTCTCCAGCTGACAATGAACAGCGCCAGAAATCCGAGATCTGCCCAGGCCCACGGCATCCACATGGCCGGGATACTCGATGTCAACGCATAGCCAAACGTCATCGAACAATAAGCAACTTTCAGCCCGCTTCCGTAGAGAATCAGTTCGCGATTCTTGATCGGATCCATCGCAATGCGGTAGAACATTATGCCGAACAGGATCAATAGCAGTGCCGGGAACTGCACATATGCCATGTGGTTTGGCGGGGTTACGCCAAACATGTCGAATATGGCTCCCGGGGCACTGAAAAAGGCCACACCAAGTACAGCTTCATAGAGCGCGGCCACTAGAAAGAACGGCTTGATCCAAGGTCTGGTCATACTGCACCCCCAACGTGAACTCGTTCACGGCTCTTCATCTCACGCAGCTTCCCCAGGAAAGCCACGCGACGGGACTTGGTTGCTTCCTCGCTATACAGTTCCTTCGCGAGCCACACAAATCTACTCTCGAGTTCCTCCACGGTCATGCGGTCCGGCTGGAAGTTCACATCGAACAACGTGCAGAGCTCCCACGCATTTTCCTTGAGAATCCGCCCTTCGCGTTTCAGCCTCTCGTACAGCGGCGTGGACGGAAACGCCGTCTGAATTGTAATCTGTACTTCACGAAGGCCGCTAGTCTTGACGAAGTCCCGGACCTCTTCAAAGCTCTCCTGTCCCGTGCCGTCGAGACCGAGTACGAAACAACCATTGACGCTTATCCCATGGCTCTGAATCCGGTCGATGGCACTCACATATGAATCGAGCTGTCGAGCCTTCCAATCCGACTTCTGTTCCACACCATGGAGTCCTGCCTTCGACGTACTCTCGAGGCCGATCAAGACCTGCGCGCAACCACTATCACGCATCAGGGCAAGGAGTTCTTCGTCATGCGCCAGAGAGATGTCCGACTCGGTAAACCAGAGGATGTCTTCACGCGCAATTGCCCGCAGCAAGTCTTTCGCGTGCTTTTTGTTGACGAACGTGTTGTCATCGGCAAATTCGATGAATGGTCGCGGCCAGATTTCCTTGATACGGCGGATCTCGGCGATCACCCGGTCGACAGGCTTGACGCGAAACGCGGGCTGCAGGCGTATGGATGACGCGCAAAACTCGCAATTGAAGGGACAGCCTCGCTGGGTCTGGACGGTAATGCGGTTGTAACGATCAGGATCGAGCAAATCGAACCGCGGCATGGGCGAATTGGCCAGGTCAAACGGCGTGGCTCTCGCATCGTACCGGGCCTGCAACTTCCTATTGCGCAGGTCGCTGACGACCTGTGGCCATACCGGCTCACCCTCACCAATAACCACACAGTCGGCGTGCTGAAGTGCCTCATCAGGCATCGCCGTGACATGAAGCCCGCCAAGGATGACCACGACTCCGGCGGCGCGGAATCGATCGGCCAGCTCATAGGCTTCATTCATCTGTGCCGAGAATGACGAGATGGCAACGGCGTCGTAATCTCCAGGCAAGCCGTCCAACGCGTTGAGATCCGCGATCTCTTTATAGTCGATCTCAACCTCGGTTGGCGTGAGTCCCGCCAGTGTGAGGAGACCGAGACTGGGCAACGATGCAATGATCTTGTTGCGCTCGACAAACCCCGGCAGAGTCAGGCCCAGACGCGTGAGTTCCTCATTGTGGGCGCGTACGCCGCTCATTGCTACGAGTCCGAGTTTCATGATTGTAGCCCGAGCAAGATCGGTATGATTCCCGCCAGCACGGCAAGTACCGGAATCGGAAAAAAGTGTCTCAGGGGCTTCTTCCAGGCCGTCAGGAAGCAGGTCAGCGGCATCGCGATTACGCCGACAAGGAATCCGGCTGAGGCGATGCTCGAGTGCAGTGGTGGCAGTGAGGCGACGGATATTGTTAGCCCGAACAGCAGATTCAGAAAGCCGATGCCAAAAAACGATATATGACCCAATCGAAGCATGCGTCGGCGATACGACGAATATCCACCCGCCCAACCTTCTTTGTGAAAGAACAGTCCGAGTACGCCGCCGGAGACGACCCCGAACAACATGGCGACCCACCCTACATATAGATGAAGGCTGTCAGTTGTCATTTGATCCGACTCCTCGATATGTGTTCCGGTTTCGGCGTGTGCCCCGACAGCGAGTTCTGTCGGGCACACTCCTCAGCCGCGGTCAATGCTCAACGCACACGATCAAAATCCAAAGCGCAACAATTGTAATCCGATAGTGGTCTGCCCGTCGGAGCGAATCGCGACGAGTTCGGGCTTTACCTGAAGTCCTTCCTGGCGGACCTTGACGTTGTATGCCTTCGCGTCGCTTACGCCAGATGTAATCGACCAGATCCAGTTGATGATAAATACGCCGGCTGAGATTCCTAACAGGGTGCAATTGTCGTCCGGGCTACTGAAAACGAGCCCACAATTGTCACTGCCAGCCTGTATCCCTGCAGCACTCACAAGGCCTATGGCGAGATGTCTTATTCCATGGCCTGAGTTTCCCGCATAGAAGGATCCGGCCCCTGGGAATACCAAACCGCTCAGTAGCCCGGCGGTGGTCGGACTCTTTTCACTAATGATGACAACCGTTTGTTGTGCCTCCTGGGCCAGAAGTTCGGGTGCCTGCGTGACCGAGATGACGGCGAGCAGGGCTAATAACGTGCTCTTCATGTGAACCTCCCGTTGGGGTGTGAGCCAACGGTGCCCGGAGCCGGTCAAGCGGCAGTCAAGTGGTTGCTTCGCGACGCCAAAGGACACGCGCAATATGCGCCGGCTCACGCTGCGTTTGGTGGATTGGAGGGGACTTTATTGCATCGAGTTTGTGGCTGGAAGATGCCCGCAGTGGCCACGGTCGCTCGATGCTGTGTTCGCCGTTCGGCGAAGTCAGGCCTGACTTACGATCCCAGGCTTCCCGGGCCAAAGAACAGCAATCTCGCTGCAACCCGCCGCCGGTATTCAGCCGTGGACCGGATGTCGTCGATCGGAGAAACGTCTGCCGCCAGGGCAGTTTCGAACGAAGCAGGTGTGTCGGCGTCCTTACCTGAGTCCAGGAGGGCTTCAACTGCGGGGCACCTACAAACCGTTGGGGCAAGACTGGCCGCAACAACACGCCAACCGTCCTCCGCCCGCACCGTCGCCAGGCCGACCTTGGCTATCGCCTGTGCCCGCCGCGAGCCGACTTTGTCGAACCGGTGATTTGTGCGAGGCGCCAGCGGTACGCGGATCGAAGTAATCAGCTGGTCGTCTGCCAGCAGCATTTTCTTGTAGCCGAAGTAGAACTCAGACAGGGGAATTTCACAGATGTCGCGCTCGGACTGGACCACGACGACAGCGTCGTAAGCCATCAGCACCGGAACGCCATCAGCGGCCGGTGACCCGTTAGCGATGTTTCCTGCCCATGTTCCGCGGGCCTGGATCTGAACAGCGCCGACTTGCCGGGCTGCATCCACGAGCAATGGCAGGTCTTTGGCACTGCGTGGATCCCGAATCAGGTCCCAGTAGGTTGTCGTGCCGCCCAGGATGAGCGCGTCGTCCGTCCAGCGGTGCTGCCGTATTTCCGGAATCCGACCGAGATCGACATAGGTCGCCTCCCGCGCTTCATGATGGGCAGGCCAATGAACGAGCAAATCCGTGCCGCCTGCGAGAGGGATGGCCTCGGGTTCTTCGGCCATCATGCCTAGCGCCTCGCGAAGCGAAGTCGGACAGAGAACGTTCACGCACTACCCCCAGCGCCATCCGCTTTGAGCGCCGCCTCGATGCTGTCCACGATTCCATCGTAGCCCGTACAACGGCAGAGGTTTCCTGCCATGAGCTCGCGGATTCGGTGTGTATCCAACAGATCACGATTTTCGAGCAACCAGTTTGCGGTGATCACAACGCCGGGTGTGCAAGCGCCACACTGCGTAGCGCCGCCCTCGAGGAACGGAGCCAGCACTGCCTCATCGAGTGACTCCACGGTATCGATCTGCCGATCAGCGGCCTGGAACGAAAGAATGAGGCAGGAGTTAACCGGAAGGCCGTCCATGAGAACCGTGCAAGCCCCGCACTCTCCCTCGGCACAGCCTTCTTTCGTGCCGGTCAGGCTGAGGCGGTATCGCAGTGTATCCAGCAGACGTTCGGCCGGATCAACCTCGATCTCCGTCTCCACACCGTTGAGTTGGCACCGAAAGATGATTGTATCGCCCGTTACCGGGAGGTCTCCCCTGACAGGTCCATTTGTCTGCTGACTCACGAGGCCTCCAGCGCGGCGATGGAATCGAGCTCGCCCATCAGCCGCTCCGGCGTGATGGGAATTGCTGTGGCCGGGATCCCCAGGGCGTGCGCCAGGGCATTGGCTATCGCCGGTCCCGGTCCGTCCATGGGAAGCTCGCCGATGCCCTTCGATCCCTGGGCGCCGAATGGGTACGGCGTTTCAAGGAATTCGACCTGAATGGGCGGAAGATCGTCGCTGGTCGGGATGATGTAGTTAGTGAGCTGGCAATTCTGCATGGCCCCGTCTTGCCAACGGAAATCTTCAAGCAAGGCCCAACTGATACCCTGCGCGACGCCTCCCTGGATTTGCCCCCTTGCCAGTGTTTCGTTGAGCACGCGTCCGATTTCCTGTACGGCTACAAAATTCGTGACTCGTGTCCCGTATGTGCGCAAATCCACTTCGACCTCCGCCACGTAAGCGGCCCAGGCATACGCCCCGTAAGCATCTCCCAGGTAGGTTTCCTCGTCCCAGTCGATGTGGTGGGGCTGTTCGTAGGTGGACTCTCCAATCAAATCCGCGGAACTCGAATCGGAATACCAGGCTTTGATGGCCTCGGTTACGGCCGATCCCCGGACGTCGTCTGCCAGTCCCAGCTGGCGGCGCAGATCATCGCAAGCCTGTTCGACGAGGAATCCGACTACCATGGACGTGCGCGATGCCACGGACGGCCCGCTGTTGGGCACCCGGTGCGTGTCCGGCTGCGCTATTGCTACCGAGTCTGCATCCAGGCCGAGCCGGTCAGCGGCGAGCTGCGTGAAGATCGTTGTCATGCCCTGACCCATTTCCACGCTGGCGGTGCGCACTTCGACGCCGCCTTCCTGTGTACCAGCTACATGAACGACAGACTGGAGCATGAGTTCACCGTTTCCGGTGAATCCGGCGCCGTGATGAACCATGGCGAGGCCCAGGCCCCTCTTTATCAACGGGTCGTCAGCGTTCTGCCGATCGAATTCAGCGCGTCGAGCGGTCCAATCTGACGAGCGGAGAGCAGAGTCGAGCACTTCGAGTCTGTCCACGCCGTCCTTGATCGTCTGCCCGGTAGCGGTTTGCTGCCCGTCACGAATGAGATTGATCCGCCGGAACTCGACGGGGTCCATGCCCAGCCGTTCGGCGACGACGTCCATGTGTCGTTCGAGGCCGAAGAATGCCTGGGGAGCACCGAAACCCCGGAATGCGCCGAACGGAACCGCATTCGTAAGCATTGCCCGTCCGTCGATCCTAACGGCATCACACGCGTACGGGCCCGCCGCATGGATCACGGCTCTGCTCAAGACGACCGGTGAAAGCGTGAGATAAGCGCCTCCATCGAGTACGACCTCGATATCCTGCGCCAGCAGACGGCCCTGTTCGTCGACTCCCGTCCGGTGCCGGACGCGCGACGGATGACGCTTCGTAGTAGCCGCCATGTCCTCCCAGCGATCGTAGATCAGCTTGACCGGACGCCCGGATTTCAGAGCCAGAAGCGCGGCGTGGCCAGCGATCATCGACGGGTACTCCTCCTTGCCACCGAAACCGCCGCCCGTGGGCGTCTGGATGATGCGGATCTCTGACTCGTCCCGGGCGAGCATCGGCTTCAGCGCCTTGAGTACGTAGTACGGGCACTGCATCGAACCCTGGATGACGACTACATCGCCGTCGACGTGCGCACGCATACCCTGCGTCTCCAGGTAGACGTGCTCCTGGGAGCCCGTGAAATACTCTCCTTCAACTACGATTGGCGCAGCAGCCAGCGCTGCCTCGACATCGTCCTTTTCGATGAGGATCCGCTTGAACACGTTGTCGGGCCCGTACTGGATGTCTTCCGTCGAAGGTTCGGCGCAGAAGTCCAGCACGGGAGATTCAGTCTCTACGTGAACGGTTACGAGCTTAGCCGCGCGCCGAGCGGTTTCCCGGGAAGGGTGGGCAAGTAACAGCACGGCTTCATGGATGTGGCGGACATAACCGTCTGCGAGTGCCGGCTGGTCGTACTCCATGAGAAACACAGCATTTCGGCCCGGGATGTCTTCCGCCGTAACCACGACAAATTCGGACCAATCCACCCCGCTACCGAAATCTACACCCGTGATACGACCCCGTGCAGAAGGGCTGCGAACGGTGGCCCCCCAGAGATGGTCCGCCGACGGAATGTCGTCGACATAGAGTTCGCGGCCAGTAAGCTTGGCCATTCCTTCACGACGCTTCAGGTGTGCCTCCTTGCCGTCTGTGAGGACTGGAGCCGGCTTCGAGCGTGGTTCCCGAACCTGTCGAGTCTGTCAGCCGCAGCCGGCTGCAACAGGATCGCAGTGGCGCGCGCTTGTCGGGTCACCGTGTTCTCCCCAATGTACGCGACATGACCATGAATCAAGATCCTGCAGATTATCTGAGGCAGGCCATCCGTCTGGCCCGTGAGAATGTAGAGAGCGGGTCGGGCGGGCCGTTTGGCGCCGTCGTCGTGCGCAATGGTGAAGTGATTGCAACGGGAACGAACCAGGTGACGGCAACGGACGACCCCACGGCGCATGCCGAAGTCGTCGCGATCCGTAAAGCCTGCGAGATCCTGGGTACATTTCAATTGGACGACTGTGAGATCTTCTGCAGTTGCGAGCCCTGTCCGATGTGCCTGGGTGCGATCTATTGGGCCCGCCCGGTCCGTGTCGTGTTCGCCAGCACAGCACACGATGCCGCCGACGCCGGGTTCGACGACAGTTTCATCTACGACGAAATCCGCAGTCCCCGGGATCGCCGACGAATGCCATTGGAGCAGCTCGTAGTACCTGAGGCCGGAGAAGAATTCGAGGCATGGATGGAGAGCGAGGATCGCGTCGAGTATTGAGGGCGGCGCGGTCCGCGCCCCGGGCGTGTATCATCCCGGATGATTTCTGCATCGAACGTCGGAAAGTCCTATGGAATCCAGACGCTGTTTCGCGACGCGTCCTTCCAGCTCAACCCCGGGGAGTGCTACGGCCTCGTCGGCGCAAACGGGTCCGGCAAGACAACCCTGCTCAAAATTCTCACCGGAGATGAGGACCTGACCGAAGGGGCTGTCTCGATCCCCAAGAAGCTGCGGCTCGGCGTGCTCCGGCAGGATCAGTTTCTGTATGAGAGCCAGCTCGTTCTCGAGGTGGCGATGATGGGCAATCGCGAGCTGTGGGATGCGATGTCCGCGAAGGATCAGTTGTTGGAAGCTCCCGCGGAGAAATTTGACGCCGATCGGTTTTCCGAATTGGAGGAGACCGTTCAGCGGCTCGATGGATACGGTGCTGAGGCTCGGGCTGCAGAAATCCTCGAGGGCCTGGGGTTTCCCTCGGAGGTTCATAGACAGCCTCTATCGACTCTGTCGGGCGGGTTTAAGCTTCGCGTTCTATTGGCCCAGGCGTTGGCGGGATCGCCGGACATCCTGCTGTTGGACGAGCCGACGAACCACCTCGACATCCTGTCGATCCGCTGGCTTGAAAAATTCCTCGCGAAATTTGCCGGGCCCGTCGTGGTCATTTCCCACGATCATCGATTCCTCGACAATGTAGTGACGCACATTCTCGACGTGGACTATGAGACTGTCACGCTGTATCCCGGTAACTACGGGCAGTTTCAACTCGCCAAGTCCGCTGAGAGAGCGCGGCGCGAGAAGGAAATCGGCGAACGCGAACGCGAAATCGCCCATCACCAGGTGTTCGTTGACCGCTTTCGCGCCAAGGCAAGCAAGGCGAGGCAAGCGCAAAGCAAGCTGCGCCTGATCGAAAAGAAAACGGACTCGCTTCAGGAATTACCGAACAGTTCGCGGCGCTACCCCAATTTCCGTTTCGAGCAAAAGAGGCCCAGCGGTCGTGAAGTTCTGAAGATCGACGGCATTCGTAAGGCATTCGACGACAACGAAGTCCTCCACGGTGTTGATCTGACGGTGGGCAGGGGTGATCGACTGGCCATCATGGGCCCGAATGGCATCGGAAAGTCCACCCTGCTGAAGATACTCATGGGAGTGCTGGACGCTGATGCCGGGTCCGTGGAATGGGGATACGAAACCCACACGGGATATTTTGCCCAGGACCACCACGAACAATTTGAGAATCCGCGATGGACAGCTGAGGAGTGGATCGCCGCCTCGTGTCCCGGGCGAAACAAGGGGTTCATCCGGGGCGAATTGGCACGGGTTCTGTTTTCGGGAGAAGAAGCCGAGAAAAGGCTGGGGGTGTTGTCGGGCGGAGAAGCGGCACGGCTCGTTTTCTGTCGACTCGCCATTCAACGGCCAAACGTACTGGTACTCGACGAGCCCACGAATCATCTGGACATGGAAGCGATCGAGGCGCTCGTCGAGAGTCTCCGCTCGTTTGACGGCACCCTGATTCTTGTATCACACGATCGCTGGTTCGTGTCTCAGCTTGCCACCCGGATCGTCGAAATCAAGTCTGATACCATCCTCGACTACGTCGGTTCGTATGAGCAATACGTCCATGCTTGTGGAGATGACCACCTGGACGTGGACACGGTCGTTCTCAAGGCGCAAAAGAAGAAAAGTGTCGAAAAGAAAACCCGAAGATCGGCCAGGGCGCAGCCGGGGGCAGATCAGAACACGAAGAATCTGCAGAAACGGCGCGAAGATATCACAATGAAAATCGAAACTTGTGAAGCCAGACTTGGCGAGTTGACCACGACATTTGCCGATCCCACGTTCTATGACCGATCGTCGCCTGACGACGTGCGGACACTGGAATCCGAGCGGTCAGCCCTGGATGAACAGCTTCAGGAGCTCATGGCCGATTGGGAAGCGCTGGAGGAGGAGCTGGAAAGTCTCACGTAAAGCCGGCCGACGCTCAATGGTAGTGATGTCAATTTCCCTCCAGCCGCCGACTCCCATCTCCCTGGTAGACATACTCAATCGTCATGCATCCGGGCTCGGGTCCCGGACAGTAGTAGCCTAGTATGCGAAGCTTTGCGTATCGGCCGTCGGCGGTGCGCAGAACGAATGTCACCGGGTCCGGTTCAAGCAAATGGGAGAAAAAATCGTACGAGTACCACTCGTCGAGAACAGCACTGACGGTGTCCCCGCCGGGGGTTACCCGGCTTGAAGCGTAGCCGTCAGTCGGTGCCTCGAAAACTTGTTCGAACGGAATTTCGAGGCGAATCACGCCAGCGTTGCCGCTGAATCCGTCGCCTCCGTTCACGGCCAGGCGATGACGCCGAACCCCGATATCCCAGGCATTACCAGTAGTCTCGATCTGGCCGGTCGCGAGATCCAACAGGGTCCAACGGTCAGCATTCCTAGCGTCCAAAGTAACCGTGTCCGGGCCGGAAACCTGCGCCGGCTGGACTCGCGGTTCGAGGTCAGAAAGCCCGAACACCGGGGGATCGGGTTGCCTGAGTGAACCCACCACAATGGTGGCGACGGTGGCGACGAATAGTCCGCCGAGAACCAGCAGCCAAACGGGAGTAGTTTCGGTCGGCGTCACCTACTTGCGGTGCAAAATTCGATTGAGATTTGCCAGGTAAACGCCCAGTCCGATTGCCAGCGTCGCGAATACAATTGCGATCACAAGTGCACCTGAGCCGGATCCGTTCGAATAGGCAACGAATTCCCAGCCGGCGTATCCAAGGCAAAACAAGATTGCTACTGAAATCAGAAATCTGTGAAATCCAATGATTCCCACGGCGCCTCCACTGGACATTGGGGACTATGCTCGTGCGCCAATCTATAATCCTGCGAGGCCGCGGGGCGAGTCGTTCGTTGCCAAACGTTCCAGGCAGAAAGACCTTTGGCCGATGACGCTCAAGCACCGGACCTATTCAGAAGTCACCGGCGCCGATACCTCCCGGATGGTCGAACAGGTAGCCGCGCAGCACGCTCGCGTCGCCGAACGATTGGATGGCGTAAAGGCGTGCATCGCGGTGATGAGCGGGAAGGGTGGTGTCGGAAAGAGTCTGACAACGGCGGCTCTTGCTTCCGCTTGTGCGAATCGCGGGCTCACCGTCGGCCTGCTTGATGCCGACCTCGTCGGACCCAGCGCCGCCCGGCTGTCGGGCGTACAGGTGACCGGCCTTACGGTGGATGAGAACGGGCTCGATCCGGCAATATCGCCGACTGGAGTTCGAATCATGTCGATGGAATTGCTGCTTGAAGATGGCGCGCCACTGGCGTTCAGGCAGCCCTCGTCTGAGAGTTTCGTATGGCGGGGGGCGCAGGAACGTAGTGCGCTGCGTGAGTTTCTGGCCGATGTCCGATGGGGGAACCTCGATCTGCTGCTGGTCGACCTGCCGCCGGGTACGCAGCGACTCACAGACCTCGACGAGCTGCTACCCCGTCTGGACGGATTGATCGTGGTCACGATTCCCTCGGCGGCTTCACAGGCGGCGGTGGGACGCTCGATGGAGCTGGCCAGGCAAAGGGACATTCAGATTCTTGGTATCGTAGAAAACATGGCCGGTTACGCCTGTGCGGATTGCGACGAGATTCAGCCACTGTTTCCGGGCGACGCCGGAGAGCAGCTTGCGTCCGCGTACGATACAGTTCTGCTCGGACGGATTCCGTTTGACGCTGAAGCCGCGGTTCACGCGAACACGGGTGCACTGGATCAACTAATGAACCACACGCTGGCGGGTGAAGCGATCGACGCTGTCGCGCTGCAGCTCCTGGAGGCGATCGCATGAAATTTCTCTGCGTCGAATGCGACGAGCAGATGATCTTCGAAGAGCGCAACCTGCCGGGAGACGGTACACTGGCCGCCGCTTTCCGCTGTCCTGGCTGCGAGCGCATTGTGGCAATGCTCACCAATCCCATGGAGACGCAGCTCGTCTCTGCTCTGGGCATCAAGATCGGTGGCAGTGAAGTACCTGGGCAGCCGTTGGAGCTCGTGCGTAGCGAAATGGTCGGCGGTCGCGAGGACGCATTCGTGGACACCGAACCGACAGCCGCGGCGAATGTCTCTAAAGGCTCACCCGGCGTTGTCTGGAGTCTGGCGGCCGTAGAGCGTCTTGAGAGCGTTCCTCGCTTCGTGCGGGGCATGGTAAAGCGGATATATACGGACTACGCGCAGGAAAACGGCATTTCCCAGATCACACCAGACGTCATGGACCGCGCGCGCAGCGACCTCGGGCTTGAGGGCATGTGAGCGCTGAGGCCACGGATGACAGGGAGATCGTGCGCGTCGTTGGTGAGCTCACGATCACGATCGACCGTCTCCTGTGTGTCGGATTCGGAGATTGCATCGACGAGGCCCCCGTGGCGTTTGAATTCGACGATGAGGACATAGCGATCCTGACACACCCTGAAAAAGTAGATCGGGAGCACCTTCTGCGAGCCTGCGAGTCCTGTCCCGTAGACGCGATCACGGTACTGGACGCGGCCGGTTTGACGATCGTCCCGCAGGACTAGCGGCCGGCCATGTCCAGTCGAATAGCGTTCGCAGAGAATCTGAAATTCTCCTACGGGACAGGTCCCGCAGTTCTCGATGATGTTTCACTGGAATTGCGATCCGGTGAAATCCTGGGGCTTCTCGGGCTGAATGGCTCGGGAAAGACGACGCTGCTCCGGCTTCTATCGCGACTCCTTCAGCCGACCAGCGGCCAACTGGGCGCAGCCGAAGCACCCGCTGTCGTGTTTGACCGGGCCCCGTTTCAGGCAAGTCTGTCCGGTCTGGAAAATATTGCTCTGGCGCTTGCTCTTCGCGGAGTGCGTGGAGATGAAGCGAAGACGGCCGCAAGCGCCTGGTTGCAGAGATTCGACCTGAGCGCCGATGAGCACCGACCCGTCGGTGAGTACTCCCTGGGCATGCGCCGTCGCCTGGGCCTGGCGGAAGCGTTTGCGTCCGAACGATCGTTGTGCTTGCTCGATGAGCCTACCCTCGGGCTGGATCCCGCCGGCCAGCAACTCCTCGGCCAGGCCCTGGCCGCCGGCGCTACGGCGGGACGCTCGGCGATCATTGCGACCAACGATGCGAACTTTGCCCAGCGAGTCTGCCATCGCGTACTCCTGCTTCATGACAGCCGTGTGCTCGCCGAAGGCACGCCTGACTCACTGATCACGTCGTTGGACGCACCGACGATCATCGAGGTTGTGACGGCCGGCGGTTTGCCCGTGGACAATCCACCGGAAGGACTATCTGTCGTCGCGTCAGCAGACAATCGCCTCACATTGTCAGGGACGGATTGCTCGGGTCGTCTTCCCGATGTGTGCCGATGGATTGAGGCCAGCGCGGGTTCGGTCCAGACGATCAGAGTCCGGGAGCCTGATCTCGCCGATGTGTTTCTTCGTCTTGCCGGCCAGCCGCTAGTCACGGAATCTGAATCATGACGGGTGCGATCTGGCGCCTGACCTGGGCGCTGGCCGTTCGACGACGACGTCTTCTGATCTGGAATTTTCTCGTGCCGATTCTGCTCCTCGTCCCCGTCATGACGAGTGCGGCCGCTGCACAGCATCGAGCCGTGGTTGTGGCCGTATTCGTGATGTTCTTTGGGGTTTATGGCAGCTGTATTCCGCTGATTCGAGACTGAATGTCCGGGTGGGTGGAAAAAATTGGGCTCACCGGATTCGGGGGACGGCGCTGGCTGGTCGAGCGAACCCTCGCATCGACAGCCGTCGACTGGATGCAATTACTCCCCGTGAACCTGCTGCTGGTTCTGCTGTTAGGGATCCCAACCGATGCAGCATCCGCCATTCTCGTGGCAACTCTGCTCGCGTTGCTGTTTGCAAACCTGCTGGGCGTTCTGGTCGCCGCGTTCGTCCGAGCTCTAGGAGAGGCAGCGCTCGGATGTGCCGTGCTCTCGTTGTTTGCGCTTCACCTGGCCGGTGTGTTTCGCACGCCGGATCCCGGATCTCTGGGGGCGGCAGCCGAAGCGTGGAGCCCGCTGCGGCCGCTGCACGATTCCTGGGTGGGCGCTCTTCTGTCGGGAGGCTCCGAGGTCCTCTGGGCCAAGTGGATGATTCCGGTGGCTGCTCTGGGCGCGTTGCTGGTGCTGGTCGCATTTGCCGGGGATCGACTGGCGGCCCGAATTGCGGCGACCGATTCGGGCGCCTGATTCCGGATTTTACCGCCCACGGCCTGCTACAACCGCAAACCCTTCGGTACGACCCAGTGCTCCAGTGCGTCGAACAGTGCCTGTGCGCCCAGCGCCAGCAGCGCGGCCGGCGTGGCCGTCCCGATGTTGATTACGACGGCCGTCTTGATTCCGGCCATGATCAACGGGGACGCGAGGGGCAGCTCGATGCGGCGGAGAATCGTCCCGCGTGACAGTCCTAGCGCCTCGGCAGATTCACGCAGAGGACCTGGAATTCCGGTCAGTCCGGCGTGAGTGTTCCGTACGACTTGCAGAGGCCGCTGATCTGAATCACGCCTGACAATAGAGCGTGTTACGAGACCGTGTAAGGGGTCCCGGGTCAAGCGCCGCCGAACTTGATCATCGTCATCGCCGGCAGCAGGTTGATCATCGTGTGCACGAGCACGGGTGCCACCAGGTTTCGTCCGCTACGCTCATACACGGCTCCCAGAACCAACCCCCCGATGACGCCCTGACCCATCGCCGAGCCTATGGCGGGGCCTAACTGGCCATGCGTCGGCCAATTGGGATTCAAGTAGGCATACGGGATATGGTACATCCCGAACAGGACAGACGTCACGACAACAGCCCACAACCTATTCTGAAACCACGCTCCGAGCCGTCCCTGGATGATGCCACGGAAGAAGAACTCTTCCGTGAAGGCGGCCGTCGCCAACAAGAGCACGAAAGCGATCGGAAGCAGGAACAGGGCCTTGCCCGACCTGATCAACGACCAGATTGCCTCTGCCCGGTTCGACATGAACAGCTGCGCTACACTGAGTGCCAGGCCGAGAATTGCGGCCCACCAGAGGCCTGTCCGCCATGTCTCTCTCCGGAGTCCAATGGAAGCCAGTGTATCTCGAAACGTACCGTTCTTCTTGAGTTGAACCACGTGGAACAACGCTAACGGCAGGATGACAAGCGACAGCCAATGTTTCGCCTCGTTCTCGGGATAAAAGAACAGATAGATGAAGTACAAGGCGAAATATGCGAGACTCAAGGCTGCTTCAACTCGATAGTGAGCGGATCTGACTTCTGAATCGGACATGGTTCTCTGCCATCGTAGAGGTCGACCACAATTAGCTGAATTCCCTACGAAAAAATCCGTAAATAGGTTTCGGTTTTGGCAGGTTTGACGCGATATGCGGGGGCCTCATATATTTTTGCCTGTCGCGTGTCCCCATTCGACCGGAAACGCAACGACTGGCAGGATCAATAACTGACATCGAGCGGGCCAGGTGGCCCGCTCCGCGCATAGATAAGGCCCGCTGTCTCCAATGGTGACCGGGTCGATTTGTTTGACGTTAAACATGGCTCGAACCACCGAGGTGGCGATGTACCGTCAGGTACTCGTTCCGGTCGACAATTCAATTCATTCTGATCTGGCAATGGATCGTGCCCTTGAGATCTGCTCGCGCAGCGGGGGACGCATCACGGCCACTCACGTGTATGCCGCCCGGCTACACGACATTCGCTTCCGCCAACTTGAAGTCGGTCTTCCGGCGCAATTCCAGGAGCCGCAGGAAATTCGCCGACAGAGGAAGATCCACGACAAGCTGATCGAGAAAGGGCTGCAGCTGATCTCGGACAGCTTTCTGGATGAGGTGGACAAGAAGGCGAAGCTTGCTGAAATCCCAATGACCCGGCAGCTGCTCGAGGGCATCCACTTTGAAGAGGTCGCCAGGGAGGCCAACAAGGGAGCCGGACGGTTACCAAGCCTGATCGGGTTTGATGCCAACATCGCCAGCAAGTACGACGGCGGTGACAACGTGCGCAGCGATGTGCAACTCACCGATGACGGCCGAATCATCGCCGAGGACGAGGATTCCGACGAAAAGCTCGCGGGCCGGAGCGATCGCGACTACGACCTGGTCGTCATGGGCGCGTATGGAATCGGCCGTCAGCCGCTCAGCCGAATCGGCGGAATGTCGGGCCGTGCACTGCGAAAGATCGAGAAAGACGTACTGATCGTGAGAGACGAGCGGCCGCTCGACGGCGGCTCACTCATGGTCTGTATCGACGGCTCCGCTTACTCCTACAAGTGCATGCGCATCGCCCTGGAACTGGCGCAGGAATATGGCTGCAAGTTGTTCGTCGGGAGCGCTTTCGACGTCGAGTATCACCATGCCGTGTTCAACAACATCAAGGACGTTCTGTCTGTCCAGGCTTCAAAAGTGTTCAAGTTCGAGGAGCAGGAAGCCCTCCACAACAACATCATCGATAAGGGACTGTTGCGGCTGTGCAAGGCGAATCTGAAGCGTGCTGCCGTGATGGGAACCGAGTATCCGGACGTCGAAATCGAGACACAGATCCTGGTCGGCAAGCCGTTCCAGGTGATCCTGCAATGGGCAGAGGAAGAAAAGCCGTCACTGCTGGTTCTGGCACGACACGGATCCCATCGTATCGAGGGCACGGAGCTGGGATCGCAGGCCGAGGAAGTGGTGCGTGCCGTTGATGTCAACACGCTGCTTGTCGGGATCACGGACGTGCGTCCTGATGACATTCCGTGGATCGAAGAAGATGGTGAGACAGGCCTTGAATGGACTCCGGAGGCAGAAGTCCGCATCCTCCGCGTGCCGCCGTTCGCGCTTGGCATCGCCCGAAAAGCGGTCGAAGAGTATGTGCTGGAGCATCACGGCCCGGGCAGTCGCTATGCCGCCGCGTTCGTCGACGGGCCCAGCAAGATGGAAGTGCTGGCCGAAGGAAATAGCGCCTCGGTCAACGGATCCTCAACCGAGACGGCGGACGTTTCAGCTGAAACGCCCATCGTAACACCCGAAGAGCTCCCGATCGTGACGAGTGAACGTCTCGACGAGGCGATCACGAAGCTCTTGCCGACCCACATGCAGCTGATCATGGGCATTGGTACCGCCGAAGAACTGGTCCTGGCCGAGTTGAAGGCGGAGCAGGCGATGGAGCGCACGGTCGTCAAGGGAATCGACGCCGACCCGGAGCCGGAGACGGCGATGGTCGAAACGAAGTGCCCGGTCACGGGCCAGGCCCAGACCCGGGAGCGCACCGAGACTGATCCGGTCGAGTGGACACTTGAAGCATTCGCTCGCCTGAAGGCCGTGCCGCTTATTGCCCGTCCACTCGCCAGGAATACGGTCGAGAAATTCACCCGAGAAGCTGGTATGTGGCGGGTGACAACAATGGTGATGGACGACAACAAGCAGGCAATGATCGACGCGGACACATTCGATGTCGACACGATGCTTGTGATGTTTAAGGAATTGCAGACGAAGCAGATTCAGGCCGCAGCAGAGGGCGTAGACGGAATGACGCCGGAGATGCGAAAGTTCATTGAAGAGGCGAAGGCGAGCGGCGTTACTCGTTGTCCGATACGCGACATGGAAGCCCAGGCGGAGAAGTGCCCGGTCGACTTCAAGACGGTTACGCCGGAAGAAGCAAGACAGGCGATGGAACAGTTCATGGCGGAGTCGGACTAGATCGTGCCGATTCCGCACGTCGTCGCCTGGAACGTCACGCAACGCTGCAATCTTGCATGCGCCCATTGTTACATCTCGGCGGG
Source organism: Gemmatimonadota bacterium (assembly GCA_039656095.1). Lineage (GTDB taxonomy): Bacteria > Gemmatimonadota > Gemmatimonadetes > Palauibacterales > Palauibacteraceae > JARFPW01. Next base: position 21,058 of record JBDHMQ010000002.1, read on the forward strand.
TTCCTGGCACTCAGCGCAATCGGAACTGTCGACCGATGACTGCCTGCGCGTGGTTGATGAGATTCTCGCAGCGAATTCCTCGCCGATGCTTATCCTTTCAGGTGGAGAGCCTCTCGTGCGCGACGACCTGGAAACGATTGCGGCCCGGGCGACTGCCGGCGGCGCCACAGTCGTAGTCGGTACGAACGGAATCGGGCTCACCGACGAGCGGATCATTTCGTTGAAGGCGGCCGGCGTTCAGGGCGTGGCGGTAAGTATCGACTCGCTCGACCCGACCTACCACGATCGCTTCCGCCACGGTGCGGGCGCACTCGGTCAGACTCTTGAGGCCATCGATCGCCTGGCCCGGCACGAACTCGACTTCATCATCCAGACGACGGTCACACGGGGGAATCGAGCTGAGCTCGCTGATCTGGTCGACTGGGCGGCGGATAAGGGTGCGGTCTCGTTCAATCTCTACTTCCTGGTCGAGACAGGACGCGGAGAGGGGATGAAGGGGATGTCGCCCGAGGAGAACGATTCGGTTCTGGCAGAGCTGTTGTTACTCGAGGCGAAGTACCGGGGCCGCATGATGGTTCGCTCGAAGTGCCAGCCCCAGATCATGCGCCACGCGTTTGAGGGTAGCAGCGATTCGCCGTTGTTGAACTACGAAACGCGGTGTCCGTGCGGCGTTCACTACTGCCGGATCACGCCCGAGGGTAAGGTCACGCCCTGCCCGTATATGCCTGCCGTGGCAGGCGATCTCATGGTGTCCACATTCAGCGAGATCTGGACCGGTTCAGAATTGTTCGCCTCACTGCGAGATCCGGAGCTTGGCGGGAAATGCGGCGTCTGCGAGTATCGAGAGGTTTGCGGTGGTTGCCGGGCGCGGGCGTATGCAAACTCGGGTGATCCGCTGGGCCCCGACGAGTCCTGTGCGTACGAACCGGACGGTAGCGCTGAGCTGATCCAGCCGGCTGCGACATCGGTGACTTACGGCTCTTCCGAACGTGAGTTTGTTCTGGCGTGGACGCCGGAAGCAGAAGCTCGGATCGGCCGAATACCGTCGTTCGTACGCGGCGTAGTAGTAGACCGCGTTGAGACCTGGGCCCGGGAAAACGGACACGATGAGGTGACCGCTGAAATGTTGAGTCAGATGCGTAGCCGGATGCCGGTCGAATTTTCTCGTCGTCGCCCGTTCTTTCTTGGAGGAAAGCGATGAGCGGGGTGACTGCGCGACGTATCGGAATCTGGAGCTTTCTGGCTCTCGCCGGCTTGGCCCTTCTGGCGCTCGTCGCTCCGGAAAGTCTGCTTGCCCAGGACGCATCGCAGATTCGTAACTATGGCGACTTTCCGATCATCGGTGCCCGCGGGGCAATCTGGATCACGGCACAAGTTCACTTGATGTTTGCCGCTTTCGTGCTCGGCGTACCGATGTTCGCGGTCGTGGTCGAAGCGATCGGCATTTTCGGAGGCGACAAGCGGTACGATAAGCTCGCTAAAGAATTCGCGCGGCTACTGCTGATCGCCTACAGTGCCACGGCGATCTGGGGCGCGATGTTGACATTCGCGCTGTCCTCTCTCTATCCGGTGTTCTGGGCCTACCTGACAACGATCTTTGGACCCTCGATGTGGGTCTACGCGGGCCTGTTCCTGGTAGAATCATTCACTCTCTATCTCTACTATTACGGTTGGGATCGATGGAGCGTGGGGAGGGCGAAGTATTGGCACTGGGGCCTCGGAATTCTGCTCAACATCTGGGGCACGATCGTGATGTTCATCGCGAACGGGTGGCTCACTTACATGATGAGCCCGCCGGCCGAAGTGACGGCAGACACCGCGCCGGACCAGGTTCAGTTGTGGAGTGCAATTTTTAACGCGACCTGGATGCCGATCAATATCCACCGCATGATCGCGAATGTCGTTTTCGGTGGTGCAATCGTCGGGATGTACGCGGGCTACCGGTTCCTTGCTGCGAAGACTGATGAAGAACGGGCGCATTACGATTGGATGGGGTACATCGGCAACTTCATCGCAATCGGTGCGCTGATCGTTCTGCCATTTGCCGGCTACTACCTCGGCCGTGAGATCTACGAATTCAACCAGCAGATGGGGATCACCATGATGGGTGGTTTCATGAGCTGGCTGTGGATCATCCAGGCATTCCTGATCGGTGTTCTGTTCCTGGCCGGTAACTACTACCTGTGGATCGGAATGGGCCGGATTCCCGGTGCCGAGCGATTCACCCCGTACATCAAGTACATGCTGGTGGTCCTTGTTCTCGGGGTCATCGTCTGGGCAACGCCTCACACCATGATTGCGAGCCGCGACGAGATTGCGGCAATGGGAGGTACGCACCACCCGTTCCTCGGCGCCCTTGGCGTGATGAGCGCAAAGAACACAGCGGTCAACCTGATGATCCTGACGACCTTCCTTTCATTCATGTTGTATCGGAGGGCGAACAAGATTCCGGTCGTCAGCTGGGCAAAATCGGGGACCATCGCGCAGGGCGCGGCGCTGGTGATCGCGGCGGTTGTCGTCGTCTTCTATGGTGTCTACGGCTACTTCGTCACGGCAATTGTGAGAATTGGGTTCAGCGTCTACCAGGTGATGGCTGTCCTGGTCGCGATGCTGTTTGTGGTCGTCCTCGATGTGATGATGTTGCGGGGAGCGCAATCGCGCGGTGAGATCCGCTGGGGCCAGATGCCGGCTCGATCTCAGTACGCGCTATTCATCCTGGCTGTGACTTTCACGTGGCTCATGGGCCTCATGGGCTTCGCACGGAGCGGTATCCGCCAGCACTGGCATGTCTACGAAGTGATTCGTGATACCAGTAGCCAGGCGGCGACACCGGCGCTCGGACCGGCCGCAACGATGATCAGTGTGTGCGTATTGATTTTCCTGTCTCTCGTCGCGGTCATCTTCTGGCTCGGAGGTCTCGCCGAGAAGCCGGCGCACATAGACCGGGCAGATCTCGTCACATCTGTACCTGCTCCGACCGGAGGGGAGGCCTGATATGTGGCGTACGAACCTGTCGGTCGCGCTGGTCGTCCTGGGTACGCTCGGCATCTATACGGCCGTGGCGAACATGATTCCGCAGTTGGAGTCGGACGTGCCCGAAGAGCTCGTGTTTAGCGCGGACGTCTCGCCTGAGGAGCTCGTGGCCGCCGGTGAGGTGCTGTATACCGGTGGAGGCGGCTGCATCGCCTGCCACGGTCTCGGCACAAGAGCGCCAAGGTTGGTCGGCACGATCGGAACCGTATGTGACTCGCGCGCACCTGCAATGTCCTGCAAGGACTATCTGCACGAGTCCCTCGTGAACCCGACCGCCTACGTGGTCGATGGCTTTCAGCCCATCATGCCGGACATGAGCCGCACTCTGTCCGATGCTCAGATCTGGAGTCTGGTGGCATTCCTGCAGAGCCAGGGCGGCGAGGTGACGGTGACAGCGGCCGATCTCGCGCCAAGAGGCGATGCTGCAGACTCAGGCGCCGGTCCCGCGCCAGTAACTGGAGAAGCCACGGCCAGAGACATCGATGCCGCGGCGCTTGTCCAGTCCCTCGGCTGCACCGCTTGCCATGCTTCCGGTGATGCGCCCGGCGGGATCGGGCCGGCTATGTCGGCGATGGCCGAACTCGAACCCGAGTACATTCGCCGCTCGATCGTCGAACCAGCCGCAGATACGGCGGTTGGATTCGAAGCGTTCGCCGGTACCATGCCACCGACACTTGGAGAACAGCTCACGGAATCTCAGCTCGAGGCACTGGTGACCTACCTTGCGAGCGGAGCAGAGTGATGACCCAACCAGGCAATTCACCCCGAGGCCTGAAGCATCCGTTCTGGCAGGCTGCCCTGCTGCTCGTCCTGTCATTTCTCCTGATCCGGTATGGAATCGCGATACTTCCGCCGCTGGTCGGCGTGGAGAGTGCACCCGTACCTGCATCCGTCGTCCTGCAGTTCATGGTGACTGCCCTGGTGGGTGTGCTGCTGTACGTGAGTGCTGATGAGACGCGCTGGACACAGTTCAAGCAGCCGATTCACGGCGTGGCCGTCGACGCGGACAAAAAGCTACTGCGCACCGCCATGTTGGTTGGCATTCCGGTGTTCGTCGGCTTCCTGACGTATCAGCAGGTTAGTGCCAGCGTCGGAGCTCCACCGGCCCTGCGCTCCATACATCCAGCGCCGCCCAATCAGGTCACGTTCCGTGGGTCGTCGATGCGCCTCGCCGGTCTAGAGAATCCACTGAGGACGACCGGCGACATGACAGTACACTTGCAGACGGGAAAGACGGTCTACGTCCGTAACTGCATGCCATGCCATGGCGACCTCCTGGATGGTAGAGGGCACTTCGCCCGTGGATTCAATCCCGTCCCGGCCGATTTCACTAGCAATGGGACGATAGCCCAGCTTACCGAGAGCTATGTGTTCTGGCGGATCGCCAAAGGCGGCCCTGGCCTGCCGAAGGAAGGGACGCCCTGGGACTCTGCGATGCCCGCCTGGGAAGATGTTCTGACGGAGAACGAAGTCTGGTCGGTCATCCTGTACCTGTATGACCAGACCGGCTGGTCGCCTCGCACCTGGGAAGAAGCGGAAGAGGGCGAAGGGGGTGAACATTGAATACCGTCCGCCTGAGCCGCGTCGTCGCGGCCGTTCTCGGCCTGTCTGTATTTCTGGTGCTTCCTGTTGCCGCGCAGGACGTGGATAATGGCGAGCTGATCTACGACAAGTGGTGTGCCGAGTGCCATGGTGTGGAGGGGCGCGGCGACGGTCCGGCTGCTGACTATATGCTCCCAAGGCCCCGCGACTTCGTGCAGGCCCGATACCAGATCCGCACCACGGCCAACGGCGAATTACCTACCGACGCAGACATCCTTCAAGTGCTTCAGCTGGGTATGCCGGGCACGACCATGCCGGCTTGGCCAAATCTCAACGATACGGAACGCCGTGATGTCATAGCGTTCATCAAGAGTTTTTCCCGCTTCTTTGACGGGTCGGATCCACAGTTGCCAGAGGTCGTGTCCGACCCGGGCGGTGGAGCCGATGCCATCGAGTCCGGCCGAACCGTTTTCGAAACGCTCGAGTGCTGGAAGTGTCACGGAGAATCGGGACGAGGCAGTGGCCAGTCGACAGCGACGCTCGAGGATTGGCGGGAATACCCGATTCGGGCAGCTGACCTGACGGAACCCTGGATGTTCAACGGCGGCGGCAGCGCTGACGCTATTTACCTTCGGATGATGACAGGCCTGGACGGCACACCCATGCCTGCCTACAGCGACGCCGTCGATTCGGAGGTCGTGAGCCCGGAAGAGCTGTGGAACGTAGCGCACTACGTAGCGAGCCTGGCCCCGACGCTTGCGCCACGAACTGCCGACTTCATCTCCGCGTCCCGCGTCGAGGGAGAGCTGCCGACGGCACCTGATGACGATGTCTGGGCTTCAGCAAAAGCGTTCTATGTTCCGCTCGTGGGCCAGGTGATCCGCCCGCCGCGAAATTTCGCCCCGACGGTAGACGGGATGTGGATTCGCGCCCTGCACGACGGTTCAAGCGTAGCACTGCACCTGAGTTGGGGCGATCCGTCCAACAGCCCGGACTCGTCCTGGACCGAGTGGCAGACGAAGGTCGTAGATGCCATGACGCCGGACGGGGCAACGCTGTCGCCCACCGATCCGATGACAGACGGAATCGCCGTGCAATTTCCGGCGAGCATCCCGGACGGTACCGAACGCCCGTATTTCTTGATGGGCGAGGCAAATGATCCGGTAACGCTATGGACGTGGGACAGTCGATCTGGGGTGGCAGAAGCCAGTGGCCGCGGTCTCGGCCACATCGACGGACTCACGGGAAGCGATCTTAATGCCGAGGCGCGCTGGAACGAGGGTCACTGGGAGTTGATGCTGACCCGATCAATCGTTTCGGAAGCTGAGGGCGCGATCGATCTGGCCGAAGGCGTTGTGATTCCTGCCGCGATGTTTGCATGGGACGGTTCGAGCGCCGAGTCGTCGGACCGAGGATCTGTAAGCAGCTGGATCTATTTGTATCTCGAGGAGCCATCTTCTTCCAATGTCGTCATTGCTCCGATCGTCGCAATCCTGCTCAGCGGAGGGCTGTTGCTCCTGCTGGTCCGGGGTGCGCAGAAGCGCGCGGCGACCGTAGAAATCTAGGATTTTCAGAAGCAAACCTTAGCAACAAACAGGAGGCCAGGATGTCATTCAGGGACTCAACGTGGGTCGCTCTTTTCGCGGCCGTCGCTCTCGGCTGTGGTGGCGGAGACGGTGACGCGGGCAGCAGTGATGGTGGTGGTGATGCCGGTAGCGATGCACCGGCAGCAGCGCCTGCTGTCGATCCGGCCATAGCGGCCACGGTCAGTGGTACGGTGAGCTTCACGGGCACCGCACCGGCGGGCACGGCGATCGATATGTCCGAGGAGCCGGCCTGCGCAGAAAAGCACACGACCACGCCGATGATCCAGCCCGTACGAGTCGGTGACGGGGGCGGACTTGGCGATGTGTTTGTCTACGTGAAGGAAGGTCTCGGCGACATGACGTTTCCGACGCCGGCAGCCGCAGCCGTTCTCGATCAGAACGGCTGCGAGTACGCACCGCATGTGGTCGGAGTGATGGCGGGCCAGGATCTCAACATCAGGAACAGCGACCCTGTGCTCCACAACATCAACACGCAGCCCGAGATCAATCGCGGCTTTAACGTCAGCCAGCCGCGTGCCGGCATGGAGTCTACCCGGACGTTCCGGGATGCCGAGGTCATGATCCCGGTCAAGTGCGACGTCCACGGCTGGATGAACGCGTACATCGGCGTGACAGACAATCCGTACCATGCCGTGTCGTCGGCAGACGGCAGCTTCACGATCAGCGGTCTTCCGCCGGGTGAGTATGTGATCGAGGCCTGGCATGCTACGCTCGGCGTATCCACGCAAACCATTACGGTTGGGGACGCGGAGACTGGTACGGCGGACTTTTCGTTCAGCGAAGACATGGCTGGCGGGCCGGTTCCGATGGGCGAAACCGTCGATCTGGCACACCCGGCAGGCCACACGGCGGGCTGACCGCTGCAGGACAGCTTGTTCCGAGCAGCAATCTTTTAGAGAGAGAATACGCCATGGATTGGTCGTTTCCGATCAACATCTCCACGCAGGGCGTGGGGATCGACAACATGTTCTGGTTGATCTTCTGGATCACCGGCGCCGCCTTCTTAATCGTAGAAGTCGGCGTGCTGTGGTTCCTGTGGAAATACCGGGCTCGCGACGGCCACAAGGCCAGATACACGCATGGTCATCTGGGGGCGGAAATCATCTGGACCACGATTCCCGCGGTCACGATGGTCGCCCTGGGCATCATGAGTGGCCAGATGTGGGCTGATATTCGCAGCCCGAGTTCGTTCCCGGAGAATGCGCTGACCATAGGCGTCAGCGCGAAGCAGTTCGAATGGAACGTCACGTATCCCGGCGCCGATCGTGTGCTCGGTAACGAAGACGATTTCACGATCAGGAATCGATTTGAGTTTCCTGTTGATGAACCGGTCATTGTTCGGCTCGAGTCCGAAGATGTCATCCATTCCTTCTTCATTCCGGAGATGCGGGTGAAGCAGGACGCCGTACCCGGCATGACGATCCCCATCTGGTTCGAAGCGACCCAGACCGGGGAATTCCAGATAGCGTGTGCGGAACTATGTGGCCTTGGCCATTACCGCATGAGAGCCCGTGTCGTCGTGCACGAGGCGGATGCATTCAATCGCTGGTACGACGAACACACGGGCGCGGCTCAAGTCGCCGCTGCCGATTAACTGGAGGAAGTTTCGCGTATGGCGACGATGATGGCCGAGCCTACGGGCGTTCCGGTGCGGGTGGAAGAGCACCCGCAGTCCTTTATACGGAAGTACATTTTCTCGACTGATCACAAGATCATCGGGATACAATTCCTGTTTACATGCTTGTTCTTCCTGCTCATCGGCGGGTTGTTGGCAGTGATGCTTCGCTTCCAGCTGGGGTTTCCGGGCGCAACGATGCCAGGCGGCAGCCTGCTGCCCGAGACCATGGCACCCGACGGAATCATCCTTCCGGAGTTCTACAATTCGCTGGTCACCATGCATGGCACATTCATGGTGTTCTTTGCCGTCATGCCCCTGCTCGTGGGCGTGTACGCGAACTACTTGATTCCCGTCCAGATCGGGACGCACGACATGGCATTCCCGCGACTCAACATGATGTCGTACTGGATGTTCCTGGTGTCGGGCCTGATCATGCTGTCCAGCTTCTGGGTAATCGGAGGAGCCTCGGCGTCGGGATGGACGCAGTACGCCCCGCTCAGTGCTTCTCCGGAAGCGTCCGGCGTATCCACTGGCCAGATCTTGTGGATCGTCAGTATTGCCATATTCGCTTTCAGTTCGCTGCTGGGTTCGGTCAACTACATCACGACGATCATCAATCAGCGTGCGCCGGGAATGACCTGGCTCCGCCTTCCGCTGGTGATCTGGACCCTGTTCATCACGGCAATACTCGGATTGCTCGCCATCCCTGTGCTCACTGCGGCGTTGATCATGCTGCTGTTCGACCAGACGATCGGCACGACATTCTTCCTGCCGGATACGGGTGGCCAGCCTTTGCTCTGGCAGCACCTGTTCTGGTTCTTCGGCCATCCTGAGGTATACATCCTCATTCTTCCGGGCATGGGATTCGTGTCCGAGATCATCGCGAACGGGTCGCGCAAACCAATCTTTGGTTACAAGAGCATGGTTTACGCGATTATCGCGATCGCGGGTCTCGGGTTCATCGTCTGGGGTCACCACATGTTCCAGTCGGGGATGAATCCGGCGCTCGGGATGAGCTTCATGATTACGACCCTGATCATCGCGGTGCCTTCGGCGATCAAGGTGTTCAACTGGATGGGTACGATGTGGGGCGGATCGATTCGCTTTCACACGCCGTTTCTGTTCGCCGTCGGCTTTGTGATGCTGTTCGCGATCGGTGGATTCAGCGGCATTTTCATGGCCTCGTCGCCGGTCGACATCTTCATTCACGACACGTATTTCATTGTCGCGCATATTCATTATGTGCTGTTCGGCGGGAGTCTGTTCGCCATCTTCGGCGCGATTTACTACTGGTTCCCCAAGATGTTCGGGCGGATGATCAACGAGACGGCCGGGAAGATCCACTTTTTCCTGACCTTCGTGCTGTTCAACCTTGTATTCTTCCCGATGCATGGTCTAGGAATGGCCGGGATGATGCGTCGCATCTACGAGCCAGCGCAGTACGAGCATCTGTCGGGAATCCAGGATACAAACACGATGGTTTCGTGGGCCGCATTCGGCCTGTTCGCTTCCGGGCTGTACTTCATGGTTCTGTTCTTCTGGAGCCTGTTCAAGGGTAAGCCGGCACCGGAGAATCCCTGGGAAGCCACAACGCTGGAATGGACTCTTCCGTCGCCGCCCATGCACGGCAACTGGAAAGAACTTCCGACGGTTTATCACGGTCCGTACGAGTACAGTCATCCGGATATGGAAAAAGACTGGCTGCTGCAGAACGAGAGGCCAGATGTCGTTTCGCCGGCACACCACTGAACGCACCCGGAACGAGAGAGTCTGAATGAGCAGTCACGCTATGGAGGCCGAAGCGAGCCGGTTCGAGCCGGCCACTTTTCAGGTCAATGACAAGAAACTTGGGATGTGGATCTTTCTTGCATCCGAGGTGATGTTCTTTACCGGTCTGATCGGTGCCTACATCATCCTGCGCTGGGGCGCGGCCAGTCCGTGGCCAGTGCCAGGCGAGGTGCTGAACGTGCCGATAACAGCAGGAAATACGTTCATCCTCATCTGCTCGAGCGTCACCATGGTCAAGGCGTTTGCGGCCATCGAAGAAGGCAACCAGAAAATGCTCAAGGTCTGGCTGCTGGCGACTGCATTCATCGGTGCAAGCTTTGTCGGGGTACAGGTGTACGAGTACACCGAGCTCATACATCACGGTTTCCTTCCGAGCTCGGGGCTATACGGTTCGGCGTTCTTTACGATGACCGGCTTTCACGGACTGCACGTTACGATCGGCGTCCTGTGTATACTCTGGGTCGCGATGAAGGCGTTTCGTGGCAGCTACTCGCAGGCAGATCATCAGGGCGTTGAAATCATCGGTTTGTACTGGCATTTCGTAGATCTCGTGTGGATCATCCTGTTCACCATTGTCTACCTGATCTGAGGCACGGATATGAGCGCTGAAGGCAAAAAGAAACCCAGGTACATGGCGGTGTTCGGCGGGCTCGCGGCACTCACTGCAATCGAAGTAGCGGTAGCGTTCATGGGCTTCGAGCGGCGAGCGACCGTGCTACTTCTGATCGGACTCGCGGTCTACAAGGCGTTGCTGGTCGCCATGTATTTCATGCATTTGAAATGGGAGACGCGGTCGTTGAAGATTTTGGCGGTGGCACCTCTTCTTCCTGCCGCGATCATGGTGATCGTCGTTTTGATGGAGAACTTCTAGCTTGACGACGATGTTTTTCGTCGAAGTGGTGGGATACGTATTTCAGGCGACACCGAGTTGTCCGGGCTGTATCGAAACGTCGAGCCCGACCATGATGTCTGGAATGCTTATCGGACTGGTGCTCCTCATGGCAGCGCCCTTCCTGGTGATATTCGGTATCGGAGGCGGAATCTTTCGGGCCCGCCGCCGAGCACTTGCCGAAGCCGACGAACGTGAAGGCTGAAAGCCTGTCGAAGAACTGGGGTGGCCGCGCGAGTATTGCTTGCGCGTGTTCAGAGGAGGAGAGACGAACTATCAACCGCGCAATCAGCACTCGTCCGAAGGGTTACGGCGGCACAGGGCCGTCTCCTTCGTTGGCGTTCCTATGCGTAGCTTTCGCTATGCCTGCGTCGCGCCGCTTCGGATGCGCCCCTGTGGCGCTCGTAACGCGGCTCGCCCCAGTTTTTCAACAGGCTTCTAGGAGGATAAAGTGGGATCCGACCGAGCCGTAGTTCGTAGAGGCGCAATCGCAGGTTTGTTGGCTGGCGCTACGTTGATCGTGTTGTTTTTTGCGATGGACCTCATAGCTGGCCGACCACTGGCAACGCCGACGTTTCTGGCAGGTGTCCTGTTCGGAGACGCGATGGCGGAAGCAGGATCTCTCCAGATTGGCCTGTACACCGCTACGCATTTTCTCGTGTTCATCCTGCTTGGCATCATAGCCGCGCTGTTCTTCACGACATTTGGTGTGCCGCGTAACTTGATGATCGGTGCCGCGTACGGCCTGTTTGCTTGTTCAGCGGTGTTCTATCCCGCACTGATAATGACCGGCACGGATATCCTGGCGGCACCGGCGTGGCCAGCGGTGTTCTTCGGAAACGTGATAGCTGGCGTGGTGATTGTCGGCTACCTGCATTGGGTGAGTGACGAGGACGGAATTACAGGGCTCCGGGCTCTCTTGCGAACAAACCCGGTCCTGCGCCAGGGGATTTCTGCGGGGCTAATCGGAGCCGGTGTCGTGGCCGTGTGGTTCCTCATCGTCGATTCGGTAGCCGGTCGCCCCCTGTTCACTCCAGCAGCGCTTGGATCGGCGATCTTCAACGGCGCGGCCGGACCTCCAGGTGTCGAGTTTTCGACGACCACGCTCCTCGGATACACGCTGATGCATATCGCTGCGTTTCTTCTGGCAGGTGTCGTGGCATCCGTACTCGTAACTCAGGCCGAAAAAGCACCACATCTCGTGTTCGGGATCATCATCCTGTTTATCATCGTCGAAACCTTCTTCATTTTCATGGTTGCGATGCTGGGCACATGGCTGATGGAAGAACTTGCCTGGTGGTCGGTACTTGTCGGCAACGTCCTCGCGGCAATTTCGATGGGCGGATACCTGCTGAAGGTCCATCCCGTGTTGAGGGCCGAACTCAGGGACGACAAGCTCTGGGCAGAGCCTTGAGCTAGCGGTCGAAGATCAGAAAAAGCGGATACTACTCCCTGCACTGATCACCAAGCGGCTCCCGGCGATGCCCGGTCCGATCAAATATCCAAAATCTATACGGCCTGATTCTGCGATGGCTCCCAGCCGGGAACTCGTTCGCAAGCCGATTCCCAACTCGCTACCCCAACGCGAGTCCTGATCCGCAAACCAGGCACCGCCGAAGTCGAAGTACCCTGCGAGGCCCAGGCCGAACTGGTCAAGAATCCTCGGTAGTGCATACCAACGGTGTTCCACAGTACCCCAAAACGCTCGTGTGCCCACGAATGAATGGGGCTCAAATCCGCGCAGGCCAACAGAAAATCCCAGATCAAACTCATTGCCGGGCGCAGGATTGCTGAGAACCCCCCCCTGAATCCTGAGCAGGGTCGCGTGGCGATTTCCCGGCAACAAGGCTGCTGTTACCGCTGCAACAACTTTTCCAGAATCGAGCCCCGCTGAGTTGAACAGTCCGTTTGCTACGATATCACCGCGCAGCATGACGGGTCCTGTGGATACACCGCCGCGTATCCAGATGGCCGGTCCAAATCCAGTGCGCGCATACCCAAATCCTGACGGCGCGATTCGAGCTTCGAGAACGATGCTGGTCGAGAGATCCACGTCCTGCTGGTTCAGTCCGTCCAGGTAACTCACGACGCGAAATTTGGGTCGTTGGAATTGTACAAATAGTCCGACGTCAACGAACACGGAGTCCGGCACAGGCAACAGGGAATCGGCCGCTGCCAGAATTCGCTCGTTTCGGTACGTGCTGAGCGCTCCTATGCGAACGGCTTGTCGCGGTGTAGCCGTGATCGCACGCCCGACGTGCAGGTCCTGACGATATAGATGCTGCCGAAATTCTGTTGTGTCGCGCCTCGTCGGGGAATTCGACCGGTAACGAAGCCGCCGCCGGTCTGCGATTTGTCCGCCAACGGACACCAGCGTCCGGTCCACCATTGAACGCCAGGGATCACTGACTTGCCATGCACCCGACGAGCCGTCGGAAAGCAGAAATGCGCTACCGGAGATGGTCACTTGAGAAGCCAGTAGTCGTCGCCATCTCAACCCCAACTCTGCTCCGTCGCGGTCAACATCCCTGCGATAGGCCCCACTTATTCGATTTCCGGTGCCCAGGAAGTTCTCCTCAGTGAGGCCGAGCCTGCCCGTCAGTGTTCCATCACTCGCGATTCGTCCACTGATAATCGGCAGCGTGCTCCAGCCGTCTTTCGTGACGATCCGGGCAACCAGGCGCCCTTCAACCCTTATCGTATCCACATCTACACGTCGAAAAATGCCGAGTGCACGAAGGTTCCGCTCTGTTTCCGCCAACAGAGCTGAGTCTGCCGGTTCACCGGCGGCGAACAGGAGTTCTCGGGATACGACCCAGGCGCGGGTCCTCACGCGGAGAGAGTTTGCTGTCCGATACAGCCAGTGATCTGCCGCCTCTGCGTCACCAAACACGTTGTCTGTGTCGATGAACACTTCATCAATCAGCGGGGCTGTCGTGCGGTTATGATCATGCTCGGCGGACTCCTGGGCCATAAGCCCGGGTGCCACGTATAGTATCAGGCCCAGGAGGGCCGTTGAGCGGCTGAAACGTGCAGGTCCCATGGCGTCCTGAATCGAGCGGTTACGAACTGGTGTCCCGACAGCATGCAAGCTCGAACAACCTATCACTTTGTGAACATATTGTTCGCATTGCTGTTGAGGCACTATATTACATTCATTGACCTTAGTAGATTGTGGAGTAGAGTGTCTTTTAGCCATTCGTCCCAGGATTCGATCCAGGAGGGGACCATGCAGCACTTACGTTCGTTCGCCGCACTATCCGCGGCTTTGCTGTTCGTAGTATCGCCGCTGACGGCACAGGACAACTTTGGCCGCGGTGGCGTCGAGCTCAACGTTTCTTGGGGCGTTCTCAACGGCGTGGGCAACGAGTACGTGGACTTGGATCCGGTGGCGCTCGAAGTCGATAATAATCACTTTTTTGCTGGTCGGTTGGGCTATGTCCTGAAGGCCGGACTCGGCGTCGAGGGCTTTTTCGGTTATATGTCCAATGACCTTCAGACTACCGGCGTGGCTCCGTCTGACGTGACATTTCTCAACTACGGCGGCGACCTGGTTTGGAATCTCCAGCCTGAGAGCGCACTCCAGGTTTTCTTCATGGGTGGTGGGGGCCAGCAGCAGATCGATGTCGACCCCGTAGATGGAGCTGATACGGATAGCGAATCGTTCTTTGCCTGGAACTACGGCGCCGGTGTCAAGCTGTTCGTGGGGCGACATCTGGCGTTCCGAGTTGACTGGCGTAACTACCTCGCGCCCACCGGTCCCAAGGCAATTCGAGGGATGCTCAATCCTGGTGCAGTCCTCGACAGTGACGAGGGACTCTCCAGCACTGAGTTTACCGCCGGTCTCAGTATCTTCATGGGTGGACCAGCCGACGAAGATGGTGACGGCGTGGCAGATACTGAGGATCTCTGTCCCGGTACGCCAAGCGGGGTGGCTGTGGACGGTGACGGGTGCCCGTTCGATGACGACGGCGACGGCGTCTACAATTACATGGACAACTGCCCGGACACGCCGGCCGGCGCTTCCGTAGACGCCAATGGCTGCCCGACTGATTCGGACGGTGACGGAGTCTTCGATGGCCTCGACCAGTGCCCCGACACACCGAGCGGCGCAACCGTGGACGACAATGGTTGTCCGACGGACAGCGATAGCGACGGTGTGTTTGACGGGATCGACCAGTGCGACAATACGCCAGCCGGCGCCGTTGTCGATGCCACAGGTTGCCCGACGGACAGTGATGGCGACGGAGTTCTCGACGGAATCGATCAGTGCCCGGGAACACCGGCTGGTCGCGAAGTTGATGCCGAGGGTTGCGGCGAGTTCGAGGCAGCGCTCGCAGAGGGTCGTCTAGTACTGACCGGTGTCCAGTTTGAGTTCAACAGCTCGGACATCAAGGATGAGTCGAAGGGCGATCTGGATCGTGCCGCGGCTGCTATCCGAGGCGCCATCGCCAATCGGCCAGGCATTTCCATCGAAGTTGGCGGTCACTCTGATGCAATCGGTTCTGAGACCTACAACCAGAGTCTGAGCGAGCGGCGTGCAGCTTCAGTTCGCGACTATGTCGTTTCTGTCGAGCCGTCGATCGCTGGTGCGCTTACGACTGCTGGATACGGTGAGTCTCAGCCGATCGCTTCCAACGATACGGAAGATGGCCGGACACAGAATCGCCGGGTCGAGTTCGTAGTAAGTGGTGACTAGTAGCTGAAGTTGATGGAGGCGTTCTCGGAAGAGTGCGCTGACAGCAGGATCGGGCCCGTCTCTACTCTGGAGGCGGGCCCGTTGTTTATGGGACTTGCCCGATCGCGTCTTCGGCCGCAGCCGATTCATCCGGGACCACCTCAACAGGGGCACCAATCCATTCG
>JBDHMQ010000003.1:0-25497 GCA_039656095.1 Gemmatimonadota bacterium
TCCTTCGTGAGTGATACGGGATTTGGTCAGGAGGAGGTTGGCGGACAGACCCAGAGCGAATCGAACCTGCCAATTGATTCAAATGATGGAGTACCCGGAGATTCGATCCCAGACGTGGGTGTGACGAGAGCGCAACTCGAGCAGCAAAGTCAGGAAGTGCTGGCGACCATCAGTCGGTTTTATGGCTCGATAGTGGCCATGGACGACGGAACGGCAACATGTGCTGATCTGCAGGCCGCATTCGTGATCGTCGAGGACAGCTGGATCGAGTATAACTCTGATTATAAGGCTGGGTTCGTCGGCTTATTGCCTGAGGACCTGGCTGCACGGGATGAGCGGCTCTATCTCGGCGTGCAGGATGTCGAGGGAGAATTTGAGAGGTCAGGTTGCCCACGGCCATAAAGCGTGGTTTCCTCCTCAGCGTTATTGCTCTTGGCGGCTTTGCCGTGTTCGCACATGCGCAGGAGAGTGTCCGACCTCGGGAGGCCGGGGTTCAGATCGGCACCCTGCCCACCGGTTCTTGGAACGCCATCACCGATGTGCCCGGGGTCCTGGTGGGTCACTCCACTCTGATTGAGGGTGATTCCATTCGCACGGGTGTCACTGCCATCCTACCACACGCGGACGACCTGTTTCGTGACCGCGTTCGCGCTGCAATCGTAGTCAGCAATGGCTTTGGAAAACTCGTAGGCCTTAGTCAGGTGCAAGAACTTGGAGAGCTGGAAACTCCGATACTGCTCACCGGGACCCTGAGCGTCTTTCGAGCCGCCGATGCTTTAATCGATACCCTCCTTCTGATTCCCGGGAATGAGAATATCAGATCGATCAACCCGGTGGTTGGAGAGACCAACGATGGCTTCTTGAGCGATATCAGGGCTCGGCCAATCGGGTCCCATGAGGTGCGATCTGCACTTCGCGATGCCACTTCGGGACCTGTTGAAGAGGGCGCGGTCGGTGCCGGCACGGGTACACGTGCTCTGGGATTTAAGGGTGGCATCGGCACAGCATCCCGCCGCATCACTTCAGCTGACGATACCTTTACCGTGGGCGTGCTAGTACAGACAAACTTCGGTGGCTCGCTGGTCGTCGATGGTGTACCAGTGGGCAGAATGCTCCGAGATAGTCCTCCCCACGATGCCACGGGTGGTGGGTCGATCATGATCGTGATCGCTACAGATGCCCCTCTGGACCATCGCCAGTTGGAGCGGCTCGCCTCGCGATCATTCGGTGGACTGTCCCGCACCGGTGCGTCGATGTCGCACGGGTCCGGAGACTATGCGATCGCATTTACGGTAAGCAAAGCTGCACCCGAGCGAAGAGGTCGATTCCTCAGCGAGTTGTTTGTCGGTGTAATGGAGGCGACTGAAGAGGCGATTGTCGCTTCGTTGTTTGCCGCTAAGACGACGGCGGGCTTCCTTGGGTCGGCCGAAGGCCTTCCTGTCGATAGGGTCCTCACATTTTTGCGCGAAGCCGGGCGGCTGAACTCGCACTAGCAGCAGGTCGCCAACTATGCGTCGCGCGCAAGTTCAATCATTGACCGAACCCGCTTGCGTAGCTCGTCGACATCATCCAGCCCCATGCCTTCTACAGATACCTGCTCCAGAATACGAACGGTCACTTCCGCCCGACCAAACAAGGCAGAGTCTGCTTGAATCGCTTGGCGAGTCCCACTCACAGCCAGGGGCTGGATCGGTCGCCCGGTCTCCAAAGCAAGACGAAAGGCTCCGTTTCGAAACGGTAGCAGTCTTCCGGTTCGCGTACGAGTCCCCTCGGGAAAAATCATGATCGAAGCCCCGTGCTCGAGCCACGACACCATGCGGTCGAACGATTGTCCACGGCTTCTTGCATCAGAACGCTTGACGACGATGTCACCGGCCAGCCACATCATCCAGCCAAGGATCGGTAAACGGGCAATTTGCGCTTTCGACAGCCACTTCATGTCGAAGGGAAGCGTACCGATAAGCAGAATGTCTGCCATGGATTCGTGATTGCAAACGGCGACAAACGGCTCACTGGATTTCGGTGGAATGTCACCCTCAACGGTGATGCTCCACCACGGATTCAGCGCGACCATCGCCCGCGTACCTAATCTGAAGGCCCGCCCCGTGAACCAACGCCGTTTGTCCCACCAGGCGGTAAGTAGGAACACCACAGCCACGAATGGAAACCAGACCACGATAACGACCAACCACAACAACCAGACGCCGCCACTTGCGATCCCCAGCAGCAGCCTACTCATCGGAAGCCCTGCCGGCGGGCGTGTAGCGGAGAAGCAAGACACCGAACACCGCCGAGACAAAGGATCCAATGAGGATGGCCAGCTTGGCCAATTCGAGCTCCGGTGAATCTCCGAACGCCAGCGATGCAATGAATATCGACATGGTAAAGCCGATCCCCGCGAGTGCTGCTCCACCCCACAGCTGACGCCAGGTGGCACCCTTGGGGAGTCGGCCAAGTCCAAGTCTCAGGACGAGCCAAATTGCGGAGGTAATGCCAATCTGCTTGCCCAGGAACAGGCCAATCATAATGCCGAGAGCCAGGGGATTTCGCAGAGCCTGACTGAGACCCCCGACGGGGATCGTAACCCCCGCGTTGAACAGGGCAAACAAGGGCAGGACAACGAATGCCGACCAGGGATGGATCCCGTGTTCAAGCCTATAAAGCGGCGCACTCTGCCGGACAGCCGCAGCCGCAATTTGATCCAATTCTGCTTCCCGTTCGTCAACGAGTTCCCAGCTCTCTTTGTGCTCGGGTTTCTGCTCAAGTACATCGAGCCCATGCCGGATTTCTTCGGATGCAACCGAGTCTATCGGAAGGGGACTCCGACGCGCAGCCGGAACAAAAGCAGCGGCAAGGACGCCTGCGATGGTGGCGTGAATCCCAGACTGGAGCACAAAATACCACAGCAACACAGCCAGGACTACATATACGGCAGGTCGCTGGACATTGAACATGTTTGCTACGAGTAACCCACCGAGCACGACGCCTCCGAATGCGAGCGCTGTCACGTCAATGGATGCACTGTAGAATACCGCGATGACCAGTACGGCCAGGATATCATCGGCGATCGCCAGGGCCATCACAAACGACTTGAGCCACAGCGGTGCCTTCTGTCCAAGAAGCACCAGGATTGTGACAGCGAAGGCGATATCTGTAGCCATCGGGATGCCCCAACCACGCGCATATGAGCTTCCCGAATTGAAAAGGAGGAATAACCCCGCAGGAACGATGGCGCCGCCTACAGCCGCCAAAACTGGAAGCGCCGCGCGCCGGGCTGATGCTAACTCGCCAAATAGGAGCTCCCGCTTGATCTCCAGACCGACCAGGAAGAAAAATATGGCCATGAGTCCATCGTTGACCCAGTGCTGAAGGGACAACTCAAGCGACCAGGATCCAAGCCATATGCCGGCATGCTGGTGGAGGAAATCACGGTAGGTGTGCACCAGAGGCGTGTTGGCGACCACAAGCGCGACGGCCGTCGCTCCGAGCATGATCAGTCCGCCGGAAGCCTCGGCTCGTAAGAAATCCACGAGCGCCCGCGAGACGCGGGTGCTGCCATATGTCCGAACGGTACTGCGATCGCCGACCATGTGCCTCCGGTGTAGTGCGTCTGAGGTGCTGGACACTCATCCTGCCGGGCGTCATTTTGACCGCTTCAGACCAGACAGCGCAAGACGCGCAGTTCATGACCCCGGTATCCAAGAGTGATCTAGATATGGACTCGAGTAGAATGCCCGACGGCATAATTGTCCCTGGGCTCTTCCAGCCGCCCCTGCCGATGGATCGACTCATCGTCCGGACTTCAGCGGATGAGGAGTCGGTACCCATGGACGTGCTGTTCGTAGGAGGCGGGCCTGCGGGCCTGGCAGGCGCCATTGAGCTGTCCCGTCTTGTAAGAGGTGATGAGGAACTACAAGACATCGAGATCGGTGTGCTTGAGAAGGCGATGAGCCTGGGGGATCACTGTCTGTCTGGCGCCGTTGTGGACATCAGTCCGATGCGGGAGCTGTTTCCGGACGTTGCTGTCGCCGACCTGCCAGTGCGTGGATCGGTGCCGGCGGAACGAGTCTATCTGTTGACGAAGAGCGGAAAAATCCGGCTTCCAACCCCTGCGCCCATGAGGAATCACGGCCACTACGTCGCGTCTATCTGCGAGATCGTAAGATGGATGGGCGAACGAGCAGAAGAGGCCGGCGTCAACGTGTTTACGGGGTTTCCCGCCGACGCCTTATTGATGGAAGGCGGGCGAGTCGTCGGAGTCAGAACCGTGCCTTCTGGCCTTGAGCGTGATGGAGCGCCGGGTCCGGACTTCATGCCAGCGACAGAAGTCACCGCGCGAGTTACGGTACTGACGGAGGGATCGCGCGGCCCGCTGACTCAGGCATGGATGGCCGATCAGGAGGTACAGTCGCCCAACCCGCAGATCTATGCGCTCGGAGTTAAAGAGCTGTGGCAGGTGAACGAGCCTTTGGAGACAGTAATCCATACGCTGGGCTATCCGTTGCCGAAGGATGCGTTCGGCGGATCCTGGATGTATCCAATGGGTGACGGAATAGTGTCACTCGGCTTGGTGGTCGGGCTCGATTATCGTCAGACGACGCTCGACGTGCACGAGTTGCTTCAAGAAATGAAACAGCACCCTCTATTCCGCGACGCGCTTGCCGGCGGCGAAATGCTGGAGTGGGGAGCTAGGACCATTCCCGAAGGTGGTTATTACTCGATACCGGAGCGGCTGTCGGGCGACGGCTTGATCGTGGCAGGTGATGCTGCAGGCCTTGTCGATGTCGCATCGCTGAAAGGAATCCATTACGCGATGTATTCCGGAATGTATGCCGCCCGGGCGATTTACCAGGCTCTGAAGGCCAATCGTACGGATGCCGCGAGCCTGGCCGTATACGACGAGACCGTACGTGAAAGCCGGATCACGCGAGACCTGTACGAAAGGCGAAATATGCGCCTCGCCTTCAAGTCAGGCTTCTACGGCGGCGGTCTGAAGAGCAGTCTGGCTATGATCACGAAGGGCAGATTGCCTGGACGCCGTATCGCGGTTGAATCAGATGCCGAGGAAGCCAAACAGGCGGTGTCTGCAGAGCCATTTCAGGCGGACGGCGAACTCACGTTCAGCAAACTCGATTCCGTGTTCCGCTCAGGCAATGCAACCAGGGATGACGGTCCGTCGCACCTTATTGCAACAGTCGATATCCCCCAGGAGGTTGGCGAATTTTATGCGCACCTGTGTCCGGCAGGCGTCTACGAGTGGACAGAAGACGGGCTTGTGATCAATGCCCCCAACTGTATCGATTGTCGGGCGACGGATGTGCTCGGGCCGCGCTGGACTCCCCGGGAGGGAGGGAGCGGCCCGAGCTACAAGCGGATGTAAGATACCGCCTTAGTCCGGCAGCAATTCGTCTACGAGGGCGTCGGCCTCGTAAACTCCACTCAGAATTTCGATGATACCGGCAGAATGAACTGATACCGTACGTCCGTTCGGCGCGGCAAACAGGAATTCGTTGGGGAATGATTCCACGTTTCCGTCGAACGCGATCCCGACCAACCGCCCGTCTTTGTCGATAACCGGACTCCCGCTGTTGCCACCGGTTATGTCGTTCGTGGATACAAAATTGAACGGAGTCGACAAGTCCATCCGATCGCGCGCCTCCAACCACTTGGCCGGTAGCGTCCACGGATCTTCGTTGCCAAACTCCGCGGAACGCGCATACAACCCAAACAGGGTCGTCACCGGGGCTGCTACGGTTCCGTTGTATGGATAGCGCTTAACTACGCCGTCGCTGATCCGAAGCGTGAATGTTGCGTCCGGGGGAATGTCTGTACCAAAGGCCGCAAACACAGCATCCGCAAAACGGGCAGACTCAGCAGCTTCCCGCTCGCGCATGTCATTCCACGGCCCGGCAACAGCCGCAGTCACTTCGATCAGGCTGCTGGCCAGATCGATGAGCGGATCCTCCAGTGCCGCGAGTTCTGCCGGAGTCATGTCGAGGGCCGCCACCCGGAATTCCACATCGTTGATTTGGCTGGTTCCGATCAAGCGACTTGCTGCTGACTCTGATGTCTCACCCGAAAGTACCGATGCTACCATTGGATCGGTGTCCTCGAGCCAGTCCACGGCAATCTGGATCCGGCCCGCGAGCATCGATATCGACTGCTCGTCATTGATCGGATCAGGCGACTCGAGCTGGTGCCGGACCCCAGCAGCGTCGTCTCCGCGATACGGGTCCCGTCGCTCGGAGTCGGGAAGCTGCATCTGCTGCACATACGTCGCTAGCCCGGCAGCGAGCTGAAGGTGGCCTGAGGCGAACAGGTTATTCGGGTTATCGATCACAAGCTGCGGATACAGCTCGGCTTTTTCGCGCTCGATTGCGGCCATCGCGCTCCACAGTCCGTCGAAAGACGCTGCGTTCGAGCTGCTTGCTGCGAGACGATCCTTTAGGTCCGCCTCCCATCGGATCTTTCGAGCTGTGAGACTCAGGGAGCGAAGGCCTTCCAACTCACCGCGAAACAGCTTCTGTGTGTTCTCAAGACTGAAAATGGAGTTCGACAACTCTCGCCCAAGCACCGGATCCCGGTCCGCGGCGGCTCGCAATGCTTCGAGCCGTTGATCGAAGAAGTCGAGAAGTAAGGGATGCCGGATCTCCCGCTCATACATGTATTGGGATACCGTGATCTGGCGGCTGGTTGATCCCGGCTGCCCTGTGACAAAGATCACCTCGCCCTCCTCCGGGCCGTCCGGATTCCAGGCAAAGTAATGAGGAGTCTCTGCAGGCTGCCCATCAGCCCCGTAGGCCCGGACGAATGAAATATCGAGATTGTATCTAGGATAAGTAAAATTGTCCGGATCGCCGCCGAAGAATCCGATCTGAAGTTCGGGTGTGAATACGAGACGGATATCCGAATACCGCTCGTACTCGTACAGCATGTACTGACCGCCGTTGAACAGTGAGACGACCTCGCAGATTCGATCAGACGCTTGTTCGCAGCTCTCTTTGAGCTCTTCCGAGGTCTGGCCGCCCGCTATCAGCTCGGTGATATCACTGACCTCGACGAGTTGATCGAGTGCGAGGCCGGGGCAGCTGGGCTCGTCATTCTTTTCGCGCGCCAGGAATCCGTCTCGCAAGATGTCGTCTTCAGGTGTTGCCACTGCGTCTACACAAGAACGGGCACAATGATGATTCGTCATCACGAGGCCGCTTCCCGATACGAAAGACGCAGAGCAAAAGGTGCCGAATCGAACTGAGCTCAGGCGCGCATGGTCCAGCCACTCAGACGACGGTCGGAAACCGTATGTATCTTCCCAGTAATCGAGTGGCGCGTTTTCAAACGTCCACATGGTGCCTGTCTCAGTGCCAGTCAGCTCGACTGAACTTGCAGCTGCGATGGCCTCGGCCGGCACTTCCAGCTGTGTTGGTGTGGCAGTCGCCGCAGGAGTAAGGTCGACGACCGGTTCGGGGGGAAGGGTGGTACCCGCACAGCCTGCTGCGAGCAGACTTCCTACGATAAGTAAAAGCTTTCTTTGCTTTGTCATTTTTCCAGCATCTGCCGCAGGACGGTCTGCAGGATGCCCCCATTTTGGTAATAGGTGAGTTCGACTTCCGTATCAATTCGCACATCGGCCTCAAACACGATCGGATCGGTGTTGCCCGATCGCGCGGTTACGCGGACAGTTCCGCCGGGCCTGAGACCATTAGCCAGGCCATCAATATCAAAAGCTTCGGTTCCGTCGAGCCCGAAGTCGTCCGCGAGTTTTCCATCAGGAAACTGCAGGGGAAGAACTCCCATACCGAGCAGGTTACTGCGGTGAATGCGCTCGTAGCCCGCCGCAATTACCGCACGAACTCCCAGCAGTGCCGGTCCCTTCGCCGCCCAGTCGCGGGATGAGCCCGTTCCATATTCCTTGCCAGCGAGTAAAACGAGGGGAACTCCATCTTCCCGGTATGCCATCGCGGCATCAAAGATGGACATCTGTTCTCCGCCTGGAAGGTATGCCGTAAATCCACCCTCAACACCCGGAACGAGTCGATTACGCAGCCTGACGTTGGCGAAGGTGCCACGCATCATTACCTCGTGGTTGCCCCTTCGTGAGCCATACGAATTGAAGTCCCGCTGCTCTACTCCTGCGTCGAGAAGGTACCGGGCAGCCGGCGAGTCTTTATCAATGGATCCTGCCGGCGAGATGTGGTCAGTTGTGACCGAGTCTCTGACAAAGACGAGCACTCGCGCATCTCGTATATCGGAAACTGGCTCGGGCTCCAGGCCCATATTTTCGAAGAAGGGTGGGCGCCTCACATAGGTGGAGTCCTCGCTCCACGCATACCGGTCGCCGGTAGGAATCGGTAGCGCCCGCCAGGCGTCGTCGCCTGTGAACACCTCGGCATACTGCTGGCTGAACTGCTCTGTGGTTACTGCATCTCGTACGACGTCTCGAATCTCCGTCTGCGTTGGCCAGATATCCTTGAGAAAGACCTGCTGCCCGTCTGATCCGATTCCGAGCGGCTCTGAATACAGATCAATGTCCATTCGGCCCGCCAGAGCGTATGCCACAACGAGTGGTGGAGAAGCCAGATAGTTCGCCTTGGTGTCAGGGTTAATCCGTCCCTCAAAATTACGATTGCCCGACAAAACTGCGCACACGGTCAGGTCGCCCAGATGTATGGAACGAGAGATTGGCTCGGGCAGTGGGCCGCTGTTGCCGATGCACGTGGTGCAGCCGTACCCGACGGTGTTGAAACCGAGTTGCTGCAGATATGGAGTAAGCCCGGCTTTGTTGAGATACTCGGTGACTACCTTCGAGCCGGGTGCCAGGCTGGTCTTGACCCAGGGTTGTCGCTGCAATCCAGCTTCAACGGCCTTCTGAGCGAGGAGTCCTGCCCCCACCATCACACTCGGATTTGAGGTGTTTGTGCAACTGGTGATGGCCGCGATTACTACAGCGCCATCCTGCAACACGAACTCCGTCCGTTCGCCATCGAGCGATTCCCAGACAGTCGGTACTGCTGAGCGCGTCTCACCTGTTGAACTGTTGTCCGCCAGCCAGGACTCAAACGCCGACTTGGAGTCTTTTAGCCGGATTCTCTGCTGCGGGAGCTTTGGACCGGCTATGCTCGGCTCGACAGTCGAGAGATCCAACTCCAGCGTGGCCGAGTATTCGGCATCCGCTACGCCCGGTTCGTGAAACATTCCCATTTCACGAGCATATGCCTCGACGAGTTCGACGTGACTCGGGTCTCGCCCGGTAAACCTCAGGTAATTGATCGTCTCGGCATCGATTGGAAATATCGCGCAGGTCGACCCGAACTCAGGCGACATGTTCCCGAGGGTGGCCCGATCTGCGAGCGACAAGTTGGGGAGTCCATCACCAAAGAATTCGACGAATCTTGACACTACGCCATGAGTGCGGAGCATCTCGGTAACTGTTAGAACCAGGTCTGTAGCGGTCGCGCCCTCAGGCAGAGATCCCTTCAACCCGAACCCGACAACCTCGGGAACCAGCAGACTTATGGCCTGGCCCAGCATCGCAGCCTCTGCCTCGATCCCGCCGACCCCCCAGCCGAGCACACCCAGACCGTTGATCATTGTCGTGTGGCTATCGGTGCCGACAACTGTGTCCGGATAAGCAAGAAGTTCGTCCCCCTGTCGTTCGGCGAACACGACACGGGCCAGATACTCGAGGTTCACCTGGTGGACGATTCCTGTGCTGGGTGGAACGACACGGAAATTCTCAAACGATTCCTGACCCCAGCGTAAGAATGCATAACGTTCGTGATTCCGTTCGTACTCACGCTCCGTATTGATCAGCAGGGAGGCCAGTCGGCCGAATGAATCGACTTGCACGGAGTGATCGATGACCAACTCTGACGGCATTTGGGGATTAATACTGGCAGGATCTCCACCGAGCGCTTCCATGGCGTCACGCATGGCAGCAAGGTCGACGACAGCCGGCACGCCCGTGAAGTCCTGAAGAATTACACGCGATGGTCGGAACGCGATTTCACGCTCGTGAGCCGGATCCCAGGACGCGACAGCTGCGATGTCATCGGCCGTGACCGAGTCCCCATCTTCGTATCGGAGGAGGTTCTCAAGCAGGAGCTTGATCGAATAGGGAAGTCGATCGACGCGACCGATGCTCTGACGCTCAAGGGCCCGAATATCGTACATGACTGCGGTCGTTCCGGTCGGAGTTGTGAAGGTCCGCCGGGAGCCAAACGAGTCAAATATTCCTTCGCGAGCCATAGAAACCTTTCGTGCAGTTGTCCCCGCTTGCGACTGGTAGGTTCGGGGTGCCGTGTCCTTCGGCTTTAGAGCCATACAATATGGCTCCTTACGGCGGGGTCGGCGAGAGCCACGGGTAGCACTCAAGGGGTCGACAATGGATACTTGCACTCGTTACGGCGACCAGGCGAGTCGCACGCGCGGAATTCATTGAGACTCAAGCTCAGGACTACATGACCAGGTCATACCGGCCCGATCACCGCGGACCCGTGTTCAATTTTTTCTGGCCCCTGACCAGCTACCTGGTCACGCACGTTACCGTATTGTTCGGTGCGCTTCTTTTCTACGTACTGAACCGGACCACCGTGATTGGCAGGTCGAACGTTCCGAGGAGCCGGAACACGCTATTGATCTCTAATCACCAATCGCTAATCGACAGTTTCTTTGTGGGTTTTACGGCGTATTTCGGCCCGTCCTTCATCAAACCGTATCTGATCCCGTGGAATCCGGCCGGCGAGGAATTCTTCTACCAGAACGCCTGGCAGTCGTGGTGGTCGGATCAGTGGAAGTGCATCCCCGTCAGGCGGAGACGGCGCGACCTGAGCGCACTCAACCGGATGTTGCACGCCTTGAAGACTGGCACGATGATCTTGTTTCCGGAGGGAACACGTTCGCGATCGGGGAATATCGAGAAAGGGCGGCCCGGGGCCGGTGTCGTGATCCTGAAAGACCGACCAACCGTCATACCGGTCACGATCGATGGTCTGGACGACATCCTGCCCATTGATGCGCGATGGCCGAGACTTTTCAAGCGGGTGTATATCGTATTCGGCAAACCAATCGACTACAGTGCGCTGGTGACAGATGACGCTTCGCGCGAGGCTTCTCAGAAGATCGTGGATCACGTGATGGACGTATTGCGTTTGCAGATGGAATGGATTCAAGACTTGAAGGCTGGAAAGGCCGACCGGAGCAACCCGCCACGGGTGTGACGAAGAGCGGCATCATTTAGAGGAAATTAACTAATGACAAACGGCACGATTCGGTCACTCGTTATTGCTGCAGCGGTAACTGGACTATCACTGGCTGGATGCGCAACAGGAGGAGACATAGCAATGACCCATCCCACGGTGATACTCAACACCAATCTTGGCGACATACGGATCGAATTGTTCTCGGACAAAGCGCCGGTATCGACGGAGAACTTTCTGACGTACGTGGATGGTGGATTCTACGACGGTCTCATCTTTCACAGAGTGAAACCGGGATTCATGGTCCAGACCGGTGGGCACGAGGTGGACATGCAGGAGAGGGAAGTGACCGCAGGGGAGATCGTCAACGAATCGGACAATGGGATTCGCAACGAGAGGGGCACGGTCGCGATGGCCCGTATGAATCGTCCGCACAGCGCCCGTTCACAGTTCTTCGTCAATCTGGTCGACAATGCGATGCTCGACTACGGTGCCCAGCCTGGTGGTTGGGGCTATGCTGTGTTTGGTCGGGTGATCGAGGGCATGGAAGTGGTTGACGCCATTGCGAACAGCTCAACTGGCACGGTGGAAATGCACCAGGATGTGCCTGTTACGCCGGTGATTATCAACTCGGTAAGACGTGCTGATGAGGTACCGGTAGCACCCCCGACTCCACAGTCCGGCGACTGATCGGACTGGTTTCCTGTTGCCGGCGAGTCAGACGGCTACGCCGGCGCCCGCGGTCACTTCTGCGATGTGGGGCAGGGCTTCTTCCAGAATCTCGCGTGTGATTACAAGGGGTGGAGATATCCGGATTACCTGATGGTGAGTGTCGTTACAAAGGATACCTCGCTCCATCAAAGCTTCGCAGAACGGGCGGGCCGGGCCAGACTCATCCTTAATCACAATTCCGATCATCAGGCCGCGTCCACGGACATGATCGATATGCGGGGAGTCTATGGCCCGCAATTCATTCGCGAACCAGTCACCCAACTCCAGCGATCGTGCCGGCAACTGCTCGTCGATGATCACTTCAAGCGCTGCTTTGCCGACGGCTGCTCCTAGCGGGTTGCCACCAAACGTCGAGCCGTGATCGCCGGGGTGGAAGACGCGCATTACGTCATCATTCGCAAGGATTCCGGACACGGGGTAAACGCCACCCCCCAATGCTTTGCCAACGATAAGGATGTCGCCACGGGAGCCGTCCCAGTCCCCGCAAAACATCTTTCCTGCTCTCCCCAGTCCGGTCTGGATTTCGTCGTTGAGCACTAGTACGCCATTCGTCCGACATATCTCGTGGCACCGGGTCATGTAGCCATCAGGAGGCACTACGATTCCTCCTTCGCCTTGAATGGGCTCGACCAGAAACGCGACGGTTCGATCAGTGATCGCTGCTTCCAGCGCGTCTACGTCTCCATACGCGATGGTCTGAAACCCGGGCGCAAACGGTCCGAAACCGCTCCGGTACTGCGCCTCTGAAGAAAACCCGACGATTGTCGTAGTTCGGCCATGAAAGTTGTTTGCGCATACAATAATTTCGGCCTGATTCTCCGCCACGCCCTTTACTTCATAACCCCACTTGCGGGCTGCTTTGATTGCTGTCTCGACAGCCTCGGCACCCGTATTCATCGGGAGTGCGCGTTCGAACCCGGTCGCCTCGCAAAGCAGTTGAAGAAAAGGCCCCATCTGGTCGTTGTGAAATGCGCGGGATGTGAGCGTCAGCCGGGCGGCCTGGTCATGAAGCGCCTGGATAACTCGCGGGTGCCTGTGACCCTGGTTTACCGCAGAATAGGCCGACAGCATATCCAGATACCGGCGGCCATCAACGTCCCATACGAAGCACCCATCGCCACGATCCAATACAACGGGGAGAGGGCCGTAGTTACTGGCGCTGTATTGATCTGCCTGCTGGATAATATCTCCGGTGCGCGACATTCGTTGCGTCCTTCTGGTGCAGAGTCATGCTGTCCGTAACGACCGCGGTGCCTGGTCAGCAGAGAGTAGGCACGGGCATTAACAATAGCAATCCGTGAGAGGCCTGCCTCTGGACACTGGCTCGCTACGAGCCCATTGTTCGGCTGCGGCAGAGACGGCTGCCTCAAATCGGATACCGGGAGGATGCATGTATATTTTCATCACGATTGTGCTTGGTCTCCTCATCGCAGGGTTTGGCCTTGGGGTGGCGCTGGGGCTCAAGATGCCACCGAAGGAAGAAGAGTAAACCGACCTAACGGTCGCAGTTGTAGTGTGTTAGCGCATATAAGATCATGCAATGTATAACCACGCCCGCTCGGTGGACTTTCCGACCTGACTTAGCTATTCTTCAAGACTGATTTCCGATCGTTACAATCTCGACCATGAGGTGTGCATGACAAGGCATTTGCGGGATGACAGCGGACGGCGTTGGAAGGCATGGTTGGCTTCGCGCGACGTCTTCTGGCCCGATCCGGAAATGAAGAAAAAGGCGGAGGACCGGGAAGCGATCCTGTTTGTTTGTTTCTCGGACCCATCTCAGCCGCAACGCCGAATCCAACTGCCTTCGGGTTCATTTGACGAGATGTCAGCCGAAGATTTGATGAGCCAGTTTCTGGTGGCGAAACCAGACCCGGAGATTCGCTGAGGGAACAGAGCTCGATTTACTCGAGCGAGGGGCGTAACTCCGGCGATTGAGGGGTTGCGCCCTTCTTTTGCTTTGCGCCGAGTTTGCTCGGTCAAGAGCAGCTAATTGCAACACCCATGTAACGGCAACATTGATGACAGATTCGGATAAGGGCCTTGCTGGAATAACGGCCGCTGACTCAGCACTCAGTCTAATAGACGGCGAGGCAGGTCGGCTGTTCTATCGTGGCTACGACATCCACGCACTGGCGGGGCAGGGTTCGTTTGCTGAGGCGCTCTACCTTCTCTGGTACGGTGAATTGCCAACGAAAACGGCGCTCATCGTTTTCGAAGGCCTGCTGGCACAGGAGCGTCGTCTCCCGGTTGAGCTCGAGACTGTCCTGCGTGCCATGCCGCCAGCTTCGCTCCCCATGTCTGCCTTGCTTACCTCAGTATCTGTGCTGGGGGCGATCGATGAAGATGCCGGCCAGAACACTGCTGAGGCCGATATTCGGAAAGCCGGCAGAATCGTATCCACCCTCCCGGTTGCGGTAGCGGCGCGCCATCGACTGCGAGTGGGTCTGGAGCCAATCGATCCAGACCCTAATCTGTCTCTGGCAGCCGATTTCCTGCGTATGCTGACCGGTGAGATGCCCGACGAGGTTTCGATCAAAGCTCTTGATACTTCCATGCTGCTGTATCTCGAGCACGGATTGAATGCATCCACCTTCGCGTGTCGTGTGGTTGCCTCGACCCTGGCTGATATGCATGCCGCTGTGACTGCTGGAGTCGCAGCCTTGTCAGGTCCGCTTCATGGCGGAGCTAACGAGCAGGCGATGCGTATGCTCGATGAAATCGGAAGCCTGGATCAGGTCGACGAGTATCTGAATTGTGAGCTTGCCGCCAATCGTAAAATCATGGGATTCGGGCATCGTGTGTATCGAGCAGAGGATCCTCGTGCCACGCACCTCAGACGAATGGCCGAAGAGTTGGGTGCTGCGTCGGGAAACTCTGACACCTACGAACTGTCCCGGGCTGTCGAGAGCGCAATGCTGGACAAGAAGGGTCTGCGTTGCAACGTCGACTTCTATTGCGCGTCTGTGTATCGAAGCCTTGGAATACCGTTAGCCCTGTTTACGCCCTTGTTCGCCATCGGTCGGTCTGGTGGTTGGGCAGCTCATGTGATGGAACAGCACAGAGACAACAGGCTTATCCGGCCGCGTGCCCACTACACGGGTGAATCAGAGCGGCTTTACATCCGAATTGACCAACGACACGATTGAACAGTGGAGTAGATATGACTTTCTCACCGGAACATACTTCCATTCCTGAGGATGGCTCCCCCATCCGTCGAGAGGGGGGGCAACTCATTGTGCCCGATCAACCCATCATCCCGTTCATCGAGGGGGATGGGATGGGGCCGGATATCTGGGCAGCAGCGGTTCGCGTGTTTGATGCAGGTGTGTCCGTCGCGTACGACGAGAAGCGACGGATCAGATGGATGGAAATCTTCGCCGGTGAGAAGGCGAAGAGACTCTCAGGAGACTGGCTTCCTGACGAGACAATCGATGCAATTCGTGAGTTCATCGTTGCCATCAAGGGCCCGCTGACGACTCCCGTAGGCGGTGGCATTCGCTCCCTGAACGTATCGATGCGCAAAATCCTCGATCTTTATGCCTGCGTGAGACCTTCGCGCTGGATCGAGGGAACACCGTCGCCGGTTCGGAATCCACAATCGCTAGACGTTGTGATCTACCGGGAAAACACAGAAGACGTCTACGCTGGAATCGAGTGGGCTGCTGGATCTTCGGAAGTAGAGAAGGTCCGCGCTTTCCTGAATGATGAAATGGGATGTTCGATTCGAGAGGGCAGCGGTATCGGCGTTAAGCCGATTTCCGAGTTTGGTACCAAGCGTCTCGTCTCTATGTGCATTCGTGATGCACTGGAAGCCGGAGTCGCATCCGTGACGCTAGTCCATAAGGGCAACATCATGAAGTACACGGAAGGCGCGTTCCGTGAGTGGGGATATGAGGTGGCCCGTGAGGAGTTTGGTGATCAGACGATTACGGAAACCGAACTGTGGAGCGCCTTTGATGGAAAGCGGCCCGAGGGCAAACTGGTGATCAAAGATCGAATCGCAGATGCGATGTTCCAGCAGATTCTGTTGCGGCCGGCCGAGTAGGATTACCTGGCTCTTCCAAATCTTAATGGCGACTATATGTCTGACGCCTGCGCCGCCCAGGTGGGTGGATTGGGTATGGCGCCTGGCGCGAACATTGGCGACGAGGCTGCCTTGTTTGAGGCTACCCACGGCACGGCCCCCAAGTATGCCGGTCTGGACAAGGTGAACCCCACATCTCTGATTCTGTCAGGTGTCATGATGCTGGAATACATGGGCTGGCATGAGGCAGCAAAGGTTATAGTGGACGCTATTACGCAGACGATCGCGGACAAGGTGGTCACGTACGATCTCGAGCGGCAGATGGAAGGGGCTACGATCGCCAAGACCTCGGAGTTTGCCGACCGGATCATTCAGAATATGCAGAGCTGACGAAGCCAGATGTTCGCACCGCGATCTGGACGCGCTGTCGCTGTGGTCGGTGCGCTGCTATTCAGCCCGGCTTGGTTGGTTGCCCAGGAAGCCGTGCCTAGAGACACAAGCGCCGTCGGGGATTCTGTGGCCGTACAGGACACGCTGGTGGGCGAGCTTCCAGACGACCTGGTCGGAGTATTGATCGATACGGCGGCTGCAAATCGATTCGCTGTGTTTGGTCCCCCCACTGAACTCACCCCTATGGCGGGTGAAGTGGTCATATGGGACAGGGGCAGGATCCGACGTTCGAACGCGACTTCGCTGTCGGAGCTTCTGTTGGAAATGGTCCCCGGCATAACGCTGTTGCGTGCAAACTTCTTTGGTGGTCCGCACCACCTGCTCGATGGACCGTTTGGTCCCGGAGCCGTCGAGATACGAGTTGACGGCCGGAAGCTCGTTCCGATGATCGGGTCTCAACCGGACTTGTCACAAGTCCCTCTTGTGGCACTGGACCGGGTGGCTGTGCGCAGGGGAGCGGCTGGTTTGGAAATCGATGTCACAATGCTGCGGCGTACGGAGCGACGGGCTTACTCACGGGTGGAGGCGGGAACTGGGGATCCGGGTCTTGAAGGACTGCGTCTTGCGTTCGCCAATGGGTTCGGCTCGCACTTCACGTTCAGTTCTGCGTTCGATCTACTTGATACCGGCGGAGCATTCCCCGCCGAACTTCAGTCGTTCTGGACGAGCGTGGCGTGGATTCCCGGTGACGGTCGATCGGGGCTTGAATTTCAGTATGAGGGTGGGTCGTTCGATAGACTGCTTGAACAGTCTGAGACGGGTAGTCGGAGTCGAATCGTGCTCGGGGGACGCCTCGGGGCGACGGAGCATGTTGAAGTGTCGGGTTGGATCGGAGAATCTGTCCGAGAGCTTGATGAACAGGCTTCGACGGGCACGCCGAGTCGTCGAGACGAGGTGGCTGACGGTGGGTTCGATATCCGGGCGACTTGGGATGGATCCTGGGTGAACGCCGGCGCGCGAGTGACGGACAGTTCCACTTTGCCATCAACTGAGTTTCGACTGTCCGCTGGTTCTCGTCCTGTGTCCTGGCTGACCGTCTCTGCGGCTGGGAGCGTGGGAATGTGGGAGGAGTTTGATGCCCAGGAGGGACGGATTTCCGTTGATGTGGACATACCGTTTGCAAACATCACAGTGGGCGGGGAAGCGAGTGCCGGGGTTCGCGGCGCGCCATTTTTGCGGGCGGACAACGTTCACGCAGATTCCGTCGAATTTCAGGCGGTTGCCGGGCGCGTCGAGTTGTCCGTCGGGCAGTTCCTTCTAATCGGGCGGGCGGAGCATCAGCGTGTCGATCGACAGCTTGCATTCGGAACCGGGTTTGACGTCGCCGGAAGTTTTCAGCCTGAGGTAAACGTCAACGGCTTCGAAGTAATCGTCGAGGCACCTGTGTTACCAATGACCTGGCTTCTTAAGGATCTGGCCCCATTGCGAGTCAGAGGATTCTATCGGCGCAACGATATTGATGCGGCTCGTATGCCCTTCTTTGTGGCCGAGAATACGATTCGAGGGGAGCTGTTCTTTCATGACTCATTTCTCGAAGATGATCTTGAGTTTCGACTGAGCCTTGGTGTCGATCGGCGAGATGCCTGGCTGACTCCGCCGGCTCCGGGCAGTGGGACTTTTGATCCCGTGTTGATTCCGTCGCGAACAAGCTGGGACATGGATCTGGACATCCGAATCGTTGGTGTGATCATCTTCTGGCGTTTCGATAACCTGGCGGGGACGGCACAGTTTGACATTCCCGGTGTGCAGTTTCCTACCAGACGATCAGCAATTGGCTTGCGATGGGAGTTCCGGGACTGACTGGAATTCAAATGTTCGCAAGAAGAACATTTTCGGAGTATATTACGGGTTATCTATGATACGAAGCATGACAGGATTCGGTGCGGCTTCACTGCCAGTTGGGTCTGCTGAGGCCAGTCTCGAACTACGCTCGGTAAATTCTCGGCATCTGAAATTGAATATACGCCTTCCATCCGGGCTGGATGAGGTTGAGGCCATCTTGCGCGAGTTGGTGTCATCTGCGGTCAGTCGGGGGCACGTGGACGTTACCCTGCGGATCGATGGTGCTCTGACAGGTGAGACACAGCTTGAGATCAATGAGCAGCGCGTGACGGCGCTGTTGGCTGGATTCCGTACGATCAGGGATCGATATGACGTGGCGGGAGAGGTGGACCTAGCCTTGCTGGGTAGAGCCGATCGCCTGTTTGTCGAGCGTTCGCAATCGCTTCAAGAATTGATTGATGTTGAGGATATAGAGGCGGCTACAGGACGGGCGATTGCTCAGTTGTTGGCTATGCGCGACAAGGAAGGGGAGCGCCTGAGCGAGGACCTTACGAGTAGGCTCGCAAGCATCGACGCGCGACTAAGAGAGGTCGAGCGGCTGTCTCCTCTGCGCCTCGATCGGGAACGTGAGCGTCTGCGAGCTGCCGTAGCCGAGCTTACTGAGCGGCTCGATCTCGATGATGATCGACTTGCGCGTGAGATTGCGATTCTGGCTGACAAGTGGGATCTGGGCGAAGAGCTTGTACGTGCCCGTGCACATCTCAGGGCATTCGAGGACCTTCTTGAGGCGCCGGAAGCGGAACCGGTAGGCAAGCGCCTGGGCTTCCTGAGCCAGGAACTGCTTCGGGAGATCAATACGATTGGATCAAAGGCCAATGATTCAGGGATTCAGCACAGTGTGGTTGAGATGAAGAACGAACTCGAGACAATGCGTGAGCAAATCGAGAATGTAGAGTGACCGAAACACATGTCGGAATTCCGCTAGTGCTGTCCGGGCCTTCAGGCGGGGGAAAAACGTCTGTTTGCAACGCGCTCATGAAGCGTCGCACCGATGTCGAGTTTTCAGTTTCTGCGACGACTCGAGCGGCACGGGTCGGAGAGGTGGACGGGGCCCAGTATCACTTCGTGTCCGAAGATCGATTTCAGGAGATGGTTCGACAGGGGGATCTGCTCGAGTGGGCCGAGGTTCACGGAGAGTCTTACGGCACTCCCAAGTCGAATCTCTCGAAGTCCATCGGAGCCGGACGGACACTATTACTTGACATTGATGTTCAGGGTGCCAGGAATGTGCGCCGGAACGTGGAGGATGCGATACTGGTATTCTTACTGCCGCCGAGCGCGGAACGGCTGTTGGAGCGCCTCCATGGCCGCGGCAGCGAGGATGCGCTGACTCTCCAGCGGCGGATGCGGTCGGCATTGTCCGAACTCGAAGCGGTAGACGAATTCGATTATGCTGTGGTCAACGACGATCTGGCCACTACGGTGGATGTGGTGGAGTCGATTCTCGTTGCGGGAGAAGCTTCCGTGCATCGCATGGGAAGCGTGGCACTGAAGAAGGCGGCCGATCTTGCGGCCGAATTGCGCGAAACGATGTCAGAAGTCTGAACTCAACAGGGCCTATAACAAGGAGCATATATGGCTACGACACGAAAGCCGGTTTATTCGCCGGAGGACTTGGCCGAGGCGGCACCGGATCGGTACATGGGTGTGCTGGTTGCAGCAAAGTACGCACGTGAACTGAATGCGCTCCCATTGGAGCGGTCTCCATACGGTGCGGAAAAGTTGACCACCATGGCGCTTGCAGCCTTGTCTTCCGGCGATCTCGACTACCGTCTGGTCACGCAGAATCCCGTCGGGATGGACTGAGTTGCGACCGTTCGACGGGAGACGCGTACTTCTCGTCGTGACGGGCGGGATCTCGGCCTACAAGAGTGTCAGTCTCTTGCGCCGCCTCAGAGACTGTGGGGCGATAGTTGAGGTCTTGATGACGGAGGCGGCCGAGCAGATGGTGGGAGCGGTGACGTTTGAGGCACTGTCCGGTCGGCCGGTGCACAAGACACTGTGGGATGAGCCGCTTGCACACATAAATCTCGGTCGAGATGCAGATGCAATCGTTGTCGCGCCGGCTACCGCCAATATCCTGGCGAAGATGGCGCACGGACTCGCCGACGACCTGGCATCAGCGACTTTACTGGCTGCATCGGCCCCCATTCTTGTCGCACCGGCAATGAACACGAGGATGTGGGAAAATCCAGCCACACAGGCGAATATCGCATCGGTTGGCGCAGCGGGTGTCGCTACGGTCGGCCCGGCAACGGGACCGCTAGCGGAAGGTGAGTCAGGCCCCGGGCGCATGGAGGAACCGGACGTAATTCTGGCGCATTTAGGCCGCGTGCTCGAGGCAACTTCGGCGCTGAGTGGTAAGAAGGTCGTTGTCACAGCGGGCCCCACGCTGGCTCCATTGGATCCCGTGCGCTACGTAGGCAATCGATCTTCGGGGCGGATGGGCTTTGCGCTAGCTGCTTCGGCATGGAGGAGAGGCGCTGAGGTTATTCTGATCTCGGGGCCGACACCGGTGGAACCACCGCCCGGACCACGCTTGGAGCGCATAGAAAGTTCCGAAGAGATGCTCGCTGTTCTTCGTACAGTACTCGATGGAGCGGCGGTGCTGGCAATGGCGGCGGCGGTGGCCGATTTCCGACTCGACGAGCAAAGTGACCATAAGCTGAAGAAGGAGCGTGCGGCGACGCTGGATCTCAAACTGACACCGGGTCCGGATCTGCTTCGCGAGACATTGGAGCAGCGGTCGGCCGCGTCCATATTCACGCTCGGATTTGCGCTTGAAACTGAGAACGGTCCAGCCAATGCCCGCCTCAAATTGCACGAAAAGGGTATGGATATGGTGGCGTTGAATCTGGGTGTTGAGCCGGACAGCGGATTCGATGTAGCCACGAATCGGGTTACGATCATCAATCCCGATGATTCGGTTGAGGAGCTCCCTCTACTTTCGAAAGACGAGGTCGCCGATCGACTGCTGGATCGAATTGAAGAACGGCTTTCATGAGATCCGGCGATGATGCGCACGCCCTGGCTGGATACCTTCGTTCGAGGGCTGAGATCGAAGGGCCAGGATTATTTGTGCCTCCAGGCGAACGCGAGGCGTTACTGGCCCGGCTGCAGGATTTGGCTGGTGTGCAACAGAGTCCAGAGCCCGACCTTACAATGAGCACGGGTCCCGCGGAGAGTATCGAATCGATTGACCAGCTGAGTGCGGTTCGCCAGGTAGCGGAATCCTGCACACGGTGTGCACTACATTCATCGCGCCGAACGGTCGTATTTTCGGACGGACCCGATCGGGCTCGCGTCATGTGCGTGGGTGAGGCACCTGGGGCACGAGAGGACGAGACCGGAGTTCCATTTGTTGGACGGGCGGGCCAGTTGCTGGATCGCCTGCTGCTCAGCGTGGGATTACCGAGAGAGGAAGTGTACATCTGTAATGTTCTGAAGTGTCGGCCGCCTGGAAATCGTAATCCGCAGCCGGATGAGATCGAGCAATGTTCCCCATTTCTGCGCCGCCAGGTAGCTCTCGTACAACCTGAAGTAGTCATTACTTTCGGCACGTTCGCCGCGCAGACGTTGCTGGGTATGAAGGAAAGCCTCGGGCGCCTTCGGGGTCAGGTTCACTCTTACGAAGGTGTGCCGCTCGTAGTTACCTATCATCCAGCGGCCCTGTTGCGTAACCCGCATTGGAAACGACCCTCCTGGGAGGATCTTCAGAAGGTACGCCGGATTCTCGCGGGGGGCGTCAGTGCCTGAATCACCGACCCTCGTAACCGACCGCGCCCCATTTTCCGGGCGTCGTCCGCCGTGGTCTGAAGAGGCGGAAATCTCGGTACTCTCCGCTATGCTGATCGATGGAGATGCGGTGGCGCGAGCCATCGAGTCAATCGATGAGACAGTGTTCTACAAAGAGGCGAATCGTCGGATTTTTCGGGCGATGTATCGGCTCTATCAGCGGGGCGAAGTGGTCGACGCCGTTACGCTCTCCGACGATCTCAAGAGCGCTTCTGAGCTTGAGGGCGCCGGTGGCATGGCCTATCTGGCGCGCCTTGTCGACGCAGTTCCCACCGCTGCCAACATCGAGTATCACACGCAGATTCTTCGGGACAAGGCGGTGCTTCGCAGGCTCATCGAGTCGGCGACGGACATCATCCAGGATGCCTACGACGCCCCTGCTGGTGAGGTTGATGATGCGCTCGACAAGGCAGAGAGTCGCATCTTCCAGATTGCGCAGGCATCGAAACGCCAGGGTTTCGTATGGATCAAAGAGATTCTTTGGCCGACGTTCGAAAAGATCGAGGCTCTTCAGGAAAATCCAGGGGCTGTTACGGGAGTGGCCAGCGGATTTCATGATCTGGATAACATGACTGCGGGTTTCCAACCTGGAGAGCTCATTGTCGTCGCGGGTCGCCCATCGATGGGGAAGACAGCCCTTGCATTGAATTTCGCCCAGCATGCTGCCATCGACGGGGAGATTCCGGTAGCCGTCTTCTCGTTGGAAATGTCGAAGGAAGCTCTGGTCCAGCGGATGCTGTGCGCGGAGGGCCGTGTTGACTCGGGACGCCTTCGGAGGGGTCGGCTCCAGGATGATGAGTATACGCGGCTTGCGACTGCGGCAGGTCACTTGAATACGGCGCCCATCTGGATTGACGATACCCCTGCTATCAATCCGATTGAATTACGAGCGAAAGCTCGCCGACTGGCAGCTGATATCGATCTGGGTATGATCGTGATCGACTATATGCAGTTGATGTCTGGTCCACGCAACGTGGAGAATCGGCAGCAGGAGATCAGTGCGATATCTCGATCTCTCAAGGCTATCGCAAAGGAATTGAATGTGCCGGTTCTGGCCTTGTCACAGTTGTCGAGGCAGCCCGAGCAGCGGACAGACAAGCGACCCCTGCTGGCAGACTTGAGGGAATCGGGTGCGATTGAGCAGGACGCGGACATTGTCATGTTCGTGTACCGTGAGGAAGCCTACCGGAAGGCATCCGACAAATTCGATGAAAATGGCGAGTCAATTGAGGGCAAAACTGAATTGATCATCGGAAAGCAGCGGAATGGGCCGACCGGCACCATCAACCTGTATTTTCATAAGTCTTACACCCTGTTTGAATCCGTCGCCCGACGGTCGGACTCGAGACCTGATCAGTGATCAGTTCGTAGATGGGGTCTCGCGTTCGGACTGGCCAAGACCGGCAGTCTGGTCCAAGGGAAGCCGCCCGAGTAGAACTGCTCGGGACCGCATCCGACTCCGTAGGGCGCCTGCTGAGCGGCCTTCCTATCGTAGATCGAGTTCTTGGAGGCGGGTTGGTACCCGGGTCGGTAGTCCTGTTGGGCGGAGAGCCGGGCATTGGCAAGTCGACCTTACTGCTCCAGATGGCGACCGGCATGCGACGCGCCGGGGTCGATGTACTGTACGCCTCCGGCGAAGAATCGCGGGCTCAGGTCGGGCTGAGAGCGGACCGAATTGGTGGGGGCGCTAATGAACTTCCGTTCCTTGCTTCCGGGCGCTTGGAGGACGTGCTTGCGGCCGCCGAAGAATTGAAGCCGGCACTTGTGTGCGTTGATTCCATCCAGACTGTTTCTGTTGATGGAGCAGGAACTCCTGGAGGCGTAAGCCAGATTCGAGAAAGTGCGGCGCGAATTCAGGAGTTCGCAAAGCGGTCGGGCACAGCGATTGTTCTGGTTGGACATGTAACGAAGGACGGGGCACTGGCGGGTCCACGCACATTGGAGCACGTAGTTGATGTGGTGCTTCAATTCGAAGGGCGCCGGGCAGCGGAGTATCGCTTCCTGATCAGCCTGAAGAACAGGTTTGGTTCCGTAGATGAACTCGCCGCGTTCCGGATGACAGAATCCGGGCTTGATCCGGTCGATGATCCTTCGGGACTGTTCCTTTCGGATAGGCCCGAAGGCATCGGCGGCTCAGCGGTCGCGGTTTCGATTCACGGGTCTCAACCGATGCTTACAGAAATTCAGGCGCTCACATCGACTGCTCGGTTTGGTTCCCCTCAACGCATGACCACAGGATATCCGTCTCGGCGATTGGCAATTCTGCTGGCTGTGCTGGAGCGTCGTGGTGGGCTCCCTCTAGGGGATGCTGACGTCTTTCTGAACGTGGTTGGTGGAGCTCGTCTGACAGATCCTGGTACCGATCTCGCCGTAATTGGTGCGCTCGCGTCCGCCCGATTGGATCGGCCGATTGGCGGACAGACAGCGCTCGTGGCCGAAGTGGGATTGGGTGGCGAGTTTCGCGGAGTTACCAGGGCGGAAGCGCGAGTCCGGGCGGCGAAGAGAGCTGGTCTGGAGCAGGTGATTGTGCCCGCCACTCATCGGGAGGCGTTGGGAACCGTTCCCGGAGTACGTTTCATGTCGGAAATTCGCGAGTTCATTGACTGGCTGAAATCGGAGTGAGTGCGTCCGCGGTAATCGTTGCGGCTGGTTCGGGCACTCGACTGGGTGGTGAGCCAAAGCAGTTTCGCCAGCTTGGGGATCGACCTTTGCTTGCCTGGAGTTGCTCCCTGTTCGCGTCCCACGCTGAGGTAAAACAGATAGTCGTTGTGCTGCCTCGGTCGCTGGCTGAGTCTCCGCCTGATTGGCTGAATCAATTCGATCTGACCATCGTGACAGGGGGAGCGACAAGGCGGGAATCCGTCAGGTGTGGCCTGGCTGCTGTGGGAGATTCGGATGTTGTGCTGATTCACGATGCTGCTCGTCCCTTTGCCACGACAGATCTGGTAGGCCGTCTGCTTGGCGCGGCGCGTAGCTTTGGGGCCGTAATACCTGTCATGGAAATGACGGACGCAATCAAGCGGATGAATGCGCCTGTCGCCGGCGCATCCGTCGATGTAACCCTTGATCGATCTGTATTACGAGCAGCACAGACCCCACAGGCGTTTCCGCTCGGCCAGATCCGTCGGCTTCATGAAATGGCTGAGGAGTCTGGCCGGGAGTATCCAGACGATGCAGTCCTGTGCGAAGCGGCCGGGATTGAGGTTCGGACAATCAGCGGCGAGCCCTGGGCCTTCAAGATCACGCACCCGGAGGATCTTGCGTTAGCCGAATGGCTCGTGGCTTCTGGTAGAGTCCGTCCATCGGATGGCAGCTGAGTGCAATTCGAAACCATCGTCGTCGCTCAGTCTGCTGCTGGAGACTGGCAAGAGCTCGATCGTATCGCGAAAGCAGCGAGCGAACACCTGGCTTCAGGCGGTATTCTCGCTCATCCGACAACGGGAGTCTATGGCCTCG
>JBDHMQ010000003.1:25529-26778 GCA_039656095.1 Gemmatimonadota bacterium
CAAATCGAAGAGTCGCTCGCGGGCTTGAAAGACAGGAAGTCCGGCGGTGACTTCGTGTACCTCGTGAGTGACATTGATGCGGCGCAGACGGCATTTCCGAAAGCCGTGTGGTCCAGTCTTGCAGAG
Organism: Gemmatimonadota bacterium; assembly: GCA_039656095.1. Taxonomy (GTDB): domain Bacteria; phylum Gemmatimonadota; class Gemmatimonadetes; order Palauibacterales; family Palauibacteraceae; genus JARFPW01. The sequence continues at coordinate 25,656 of JBDHMQ010000003.1, forward strand.
CACTTCGCCGAACGGCTCTGGCCGGGGCCCCTGACCCTTGTCCTGGATGATGAAGAGTTGACTTCAATTGCGATTCGAGTAGAGGCGCATCCAGTGACACGGACTGTGTTGCAGTGCCTTGCGGGAGCCATGAGCTCAACGAGCCTCAATCGGCCCGGCCAGTCTCCCGCCATAACCGGTGAGCGAGCGCGATGTGTGCTTAGTGAACTGCCCGCAGTCGATCACCCGGTCTTGTTGCTTGACGTTGGATCGCTTGGCGGTCCGCCGCCCTCGACACTGGTTCGCGTCAGGGGTGATGGGTATGAGATCCTTAGGCCGGGAGCGATAGATGCTACGACGATTCAGGCAGCGAGTCGATGAGAACTTCACATCTATTGTTCGTGTGCTCAGGTAACACCTGCCGGAGTCCGATGGCGGAGAAAATCGCCAGGGCCATCACGGCAAAGCACGAGTACGGGTTTGAAGTGCGATCGGCTGGATTGATGGCTTCGACTGGAGCTCCGGCGTCGGAATTGGCCATCGAGGTTGCTGCGGACCATGGTCTCGACCTCACACAGCACAGGGCGAGGCAACTTACCTCAAGCGACCTGGAGTGGGCTGACCTGGTGCTTGGCATGACGTATGGTCATGTCGATGCCATCCGGCGACAGGTCCCCAGTCTGCGCACGCTACCGACAACCGGGTTCCTGGCCCACGACCATCCCCAGGCAGGCCTGGGGATTAATGATCCGTTTGGTGGCTGTGCCGCTGACTATGAGAGCGTGTGGTTAATTCTGGAGGAAGCCTTGGAGGCGATGCTCCATCGACTCGCTAGGTCAGAAGATAGTGAGTAAGCGATACAGGTTTGGTCTGATTGGGAATCCGGTCGCCCACTCGCAATCCCCTGGCATGCACCAGGCTGGATTTTCTGCACTTGGTATCGAAGCGACCTACGAGCTACGCCAGGTGCCGACCGATCGGCCGGAGCTGGTGGAAGTTGAAATGCGGCTTCTTGCGTCGATGGGTGGTGGAAACGTCACGGTACCACACAAAACGGCAGCGGCACGCGCTCTAGATCGACCCACGGAGACTGTAACAGCGCTTGGTGCATGCAACTGTTTCTGGGAAGCAGAACCTGGGATTC
>JBDHMQ010000004.1:0-34927 GCA_039656095.1 Gemmatimonadota bacterium
CAGCCCTTGATGTGAATAACCGGTACGGCTCGTCCACCCCTCGTGTAACCAGGTCGTCAACCAGAACACCGAGAAAGGCCTCGTCACGCGCCGGCACCCAGCCCTCCAGGTCTCGAGCTCCCGCAGCAGCATTGATCCCTGCTACAAGGCCCTGGCCAGCAGCTTCTTCATAGCCGGTCGTACCGTTGATCTGCCCCGCCAGATACAGCCCGCGAAGACTGTCAAGCTCAAGGTTCGGCGTCAGTCTTTCTGGTGGAAAGTAGTCATACTCGATCGCGTAGCCTGGTTGCGTCATGCGAACGTGCTCAAGACCGGGAACCGCACGTAGCATTTCAATCTGTACTTCCGGGGGAAGTGAAGTGGATAAACCGTTTACATACAATTCCCGCGTATCGAGGCCTTCCGGCTCAAGAAACAGCTGGTGACTGGCGGCTTCTGGAAACTTCACGATTTTATCTTCGATCGATGGACAGTAGCGTGGACCCTGTGAAGCAACGGCTCCTCCATACAGGGCCGATCGATGAAGGTTGGCCGCAACAACGGCTTTCACCGGCTCGCCAGCGGCCCCGATCCAACAGGGAACCGAAGGAAGTCCACGAGTTTCCTGCCAGTGCGAAAAGCAAAATCCCTCATCCTCCCCGTCCTGGCGGGTGAATTGGGAGTAATCCACGGTGTTTCCGTCAATTCTGGGTGGTGTACCGGTTTTGAAACGACGAGCGTCGAGACCAAGCTCGATGAGCTGATGTGCAAGGTCAATGGACGGGGCGTCTCCCGCCCGGCCGGCCCCAATCTCTCGATCCGTGCCCAACCGAATACTTCCGCGCAGGAAAGTTCCCGCCGTAAGCACGATCGAGCGTGCACTGAAACGGCTTCCGTCTCCACAGATAACACCGTCCACGCGGTCCCCGGTGACCGATAGGGCGGTAACCGTGCCCTGGTAATACTCCAGACCCTCGAACGATTCCAGGATTGTACGAACAGCACGAGTATAGAGTCCTCGGTCGCACTGGGCGCGGGGAGCCCACACCGCAGGGCCCTTCGACCGATTCAGCATGCGAAAGTGAATTGTGGTCTGGTCAGCCGCGCGGCCCATGATTCCGCCCATCGCGTCAACTTCTCGGGCAACAGTTCCTTTTGCGACGCCCCCGATCGCGGGATTGCACGACATCTGGCCAACTCTCGCCAGAAATGACGTGATCAGCAGCGTTCGGGCGCCCATTCGCGCTGCCGCACCCGCCGCTTCACAGCCTGCGTGCCCCCCGCCAACCACGATAACGTCAAACTTCTGCATCCGTTCCAAACCCTTGATATTATCCGTGTGAAGTGCCAACTCGACACAAACATACCGGACCTATGCCATCAGACCAACTTGAACACACAGTCGGCTTTCTAGTCAGCGGTCGTGTGCAGCGAGTCGGATTCAGGTGGTGGACCCGCCGCACGGCTTCCCGTCTTGGTCTGTCCGGATCCGTGCGCAACCTGGCGGATGGCGATGTGGAAATTCAGGTATGTGGCCCGTCCGCCGCGATCAAGCAGCTGAAAGATCTCCTGCTAGTGGGCCCTCCAGCAGCGGTCGTAGAAAACATTCAGACGTTTTCTGTAGAGAAACCCATCTCAAAGGGCTTTCGTCTACTCCCTTAAAAGCCTGCCGGGCACATGGCACCTTTTCAGTTTTTTAGTGTAGAGGGGGGTTCACCGAATTTGATACAAATGTTCGAGGAATAGTGTTTTATGATAGAACTGCCTGACGTCGAGCGGATGATCGATGCTTTCGCCGCGTACGCTACGGGAAAGACCGTGTCCGAGGTGCTGATCGATGACCCGGAAAACACGGATGTTGATCCAGAGCTTTGCGACGACAGAGTAAAAGGACACGCCATCGATTCAATCACGCGACATGGGCGGTTTGTCGTCGTGCGCTTTCGGTCCGAGGTCAGTCTCGTCTTCCATATGGGTTCTGAGGGCAGGATATTCCTGGAATCTCAGACTACCCCTCCCGAAGAGCATAGCAGGATCCGGTTGCAGTTCGCCGCCGGCCGCGAGCTCCGATATAGCGCGCCAAGTACCGAGGGGGAGATACATCTCGTCGAGGGTGATGATTTCACCGGTCTTGGTACGCTCGAAAAACTCGGGCTCGATCCACTTAGCGACGATTTCACCGAAGAGCGTTTTGTCGAGCTGTCCCGTACGAAGCCACGAAGCACGCTCAAAGGTGTCCTGATGAACCAGGAGATCGTCGCAGGGATTGGCAACGAGTACGCAGACGAGATCTGTTTTCAAGCCGGCTATCGGCCTGACCTCAAGGTCAAGGATGTGACGGACGAGCAGCTGTTCAGAACCCACAAGTATGTGAAGCGCGTATTGAGGCGGGCCACTCTGCATTGGCGAGCCGCGCATGCTGATCCGGGTTGGCTTATTAACCGCCGGGAACGTGGTAGTGCATGTCCGAGGTGCACCAGCACCTTGAAGTCGATGAAGCTTGGTGGGCAGCGGACATATCTCTGTCCTCGGTGTCAGCGCGCAGCCTGAACACAAGCGGTTGTCGGCTACTTCCCGACGCAGAAGTCTGCGAACAGCACGTCCAATACGTCTTCGTTTGTGATGACGCCCAGCATTTCCTCTAGTGGGAGTACTGCGTCCTGCAGGTGCGCTGCCGCAATCTCTGGAGGGTGTCCTGCTGACCAGGTCTCCCGAAACTTCGACAGTGAATCCCTGGCTTGACCTAGCGCGCGGGTATGCCTTCGTCGCGTAACCAGTGGTATCTCCTCTGCTTCTCGCAGCCCGCTGAATACCGCCTGCAGCATTTCTGAACGCAGCAGTTCGAGACCTTCACCTGTATGGACAGATAGACTGATTCCCTTGTTGTCTGTTGACCGAATAAACCCCGAAAATAAATCGCTCTTCGTATAGATTGTGATCACCCGCTGCAAGCCCATGTGGCCGAGCAACGAAACCGCCGCACTCGCTGCATCGTCTACCGAATCTTCTTGATCCGGGTCGATGCAAAGCAGCACCAGATCTGCCCGATCAAGGTAGGATCGCGCTACCTCGATACCCAGCCCTTCGATGGGCTCGGCAGACTCTCGTATCCCGGCCGTGTCAACGAGCCGGAACGGGTAGCCGTCGATGCTGATCAGCGCCTCCACGGCGTCACGCGTCGTGCCGGGAATGTCGGTTACAATCGTACGTTCCACACCCAATAACGCATTGAACAGACTTGACTTGCCAGCATTTGTACGACCCGCAATTACTGTGAGAACACCCTCCCGCAGCAACTCCCCCTCTGGGGCAAGTCGGAGCATGTTGCCCAGATCTGAATCGAGAATTTCCGCCGCCTGGCGAATTCGATCACGATCTATCGGGCCGTCGTCTTCTTCGGGAAAATCGATGTCGTAGGCAATCAGTGCCTGGAGTTCCAGAAGCCCGGCTCGGAGACTTTCTACTCGGTCTGAGAGTCCGCGCTCAAGAGAGAATAATGCCGCCCGATGAAGGCGTGGAGACCTGGCATCAATCAGGTCCAGTGTGGCCTCTACCTGGAGCAGGTCGAGTTTTCCGTTCAGATACGCTCTGCGAGTAAACTCTCCGGGATTGGCGGGTCGGGCCCCGGCCGCGCATGTGGCATCAAGCAGGGTGGCAGGCACAATGGAGCCGCCATGCGATGACAGCTCCAGCATATCTTCACCGGTGTAGGACGCCGGCGCTGGAAACCAACTTACCAGGGCTTGATCAAGCCCCTCGCCGGTTGTGGGGTGTATGACTCGCCGCAACGCAACTCTTCGGGCCTGCAGTTCTCCGAGGCCGAGTGCGTCAGCGACTGCACGTGTTGAGGGTCCGCTCACCCGTACGACAGCAATCGCACCCCGTCCCGGTGCCGTGGATACGGCGGCAATGGTATCGCCCATACCCGAGCCCGCACCTGTCATGTGATCACCGCAGCAATCAGCCTTTGCCTCCGCGGCCACCCTTCTTCCGGGATCCGCTTGACGGGGGTTTCTTTGTGTCACCTGCGGACTCCTGTGGCTTGCCGACACCAGCAGCTCGTCGTTCGCGGGCCAGAAATAACTGTTGCGGCAGCGATGCGAGGTTGCTTGTCGTGTAGTACAGGTTCAGCCCGGACGGGAAGTTCGCAAACAGGAAGGTCATGAAGATCGGCATGGCGTACATCATCATCTTCATCTGCGAATTCACGCTGGTCATGTTCCGCTGGCCGATCCACTGCAGCAGGAACATCGAAGCGCCCATGGCAAGCGGGATGATGAATAATGGATCCCGAAGCGAGAGGTCGGGAAGCCACAGGAACGGCGTTCCGCGAAACTCGATTGTGCCCTGGAATACGAAGAACAGGGTAAACAGAATCGGCATCGGCACCAACATCGGCAGACAGCCGGCCAGTGGATTGACGCCCTCCTCCTTGTACACCCGCATCATCTCCTGCTGCATTTTCTGCGGGTCGTCCTTAAATCGCTCTCGGATATCCTGTACGATCGGCTGCACGCGCATTTGCCCGATCTGCGCCCGCATCGATTTCTGGTAGAGTGGAAACAGTACGACTCGCATCAAGATACCAAACAAAATCAACACCCAGCCATATTCCAGTGACAATCGCGTATGCAACCACACCAGAATCGGCATGACGATTGCAACCAGCGGCCTGCTTACGGGCTGGAGCCAGCGGTACCCAAATGAGTTGACGTCCTGGAAACTCTGGCCGATCAGATTCAGGCGGCCGTAGTCTTGTGGACCCATGTACACACTGAACTCAAACCCGCCACTTCCTGCAGGAACCGGTAGTGTCGTACGAATTGCCATCGCATGCTCTTCCGACAAGCCCTGTGCGATCGCACCGCCAAACATCGGCCCATCTTCTGGCGCAACAGCAGCCACCAGGAAGTACTTGCTCTTCACGGCTACCCAGTGGAACGGCCCTCCTGGCGCCTGTCGTCCATCGCCGACAGACAGGTCATTGAATTTCAAGACCTGGACCTTGCTCTCCTGGCCATTCGTGACCATCGCGAACTTGCTATGGTCTTCATCCGGATTCTTTTCGTTACCGCGAAGTCCGGAGCCCAGAGACATCACAACAGCATACCCGCGATCTTCGAAGCCCTCGAGACGGCCCGTCACACCAACCAGGTATGTGTCGTAGCGAAAATGGTATGTCACGACGAAGCGAGAGGCGCTGCCCGGAAATTCGTAGGTAAATGTGACCGAGTCACGTGGTGTGGCCTCGGTCAGGTCCAGGCTTGCGCGCGACGCGGAAAACTCGCGGTTGTCGACTCGCACGGTGTCTCCACCCACGGCAATCCGGTATCCCAGAAACTGGTCGTTCTCCCGCACCAACTGAACCGATGAACCACTGGGATCTTCTTCGGCAAACGAATCAAATTCGGTAAGCCGGGCTCCAACCAGCGTCGCACCTACGGTTGAAAACGAATACTCGTATAACCCGGAGCGAACTACGACCGTATCGCCTTGTGCAACCGCACTTGGGTCAATCCGGGCCGCGACATCGCTGAGTGGAGTATCTGGCTCTACTGAATCGCGCACTTCCGGCTCAAGCGACGGCACTTCGCCTGCTTGTACGGAGGAGGAGTCTGCGACGGCAGAGAAGTCGGTGTCGGGCGAGTCTGTTTGCTGCACCGGCGGAAACAGCACGTTAATCAGAAAAATGAGGCCGATCGACAAAGCGACGGCCAGGACAACGCGTCTTTCCATTTAACTATTGACTCTCGAGTCTGTCGTCATGTTTGATTCCGGAACCGGATCCCATCCGGAGCTTCCGAATGGCTGGCAACGTCCAATTCGCTTTGCGGCAAGCCAACTGCCGCGGCCAACCCCGAATCGCTCGACAGCGATACGGGCATACTCTGAACATGTTGGTTCATACCGGCACGCAGGTGGTAACCAGGGAGAAATTGCTCCCTGGTATGTCCGGATAAACATGAGTGCCGCTCTTTTTAGCACACCTACAACTCCAGGCAATCAGCCAGGCTGGCCGCCAGTTCATCATACCCTTGTCCGTACGCGCGTGCCGTTGCACGTACCAATAGATCCCGTGGTTGTGGTCGCTCTCGCTCGCTCGGAAGCCACCGTGTTCGCAAAATCTCCCGCACTCGCCGTCTTACTCGATTGCGCTCGACGATCGAGTGGCCATGTTTCGGTACGACGATCACGAACCTGGAGTTCCGTTGATCGGTCGAATCCCGGAGAAATACGTCGAGGGCCCCGCACGAACGCCGCTTTCCGGCTCTAAACATCGCGCGGATCTCGGTTGAATGTCTGAGGCGGGCAGATGTGGGGAACCGACGCCGACCTGTCACGGCACCGGGTAGATCTGGCTTAGATGCGATGTTTGCGGCGAACCTCATCGCTCACTGTGAGCGAATAACGCCCTTTCCGACGACGTCTCGCCAATACCTTCCGGCCAGCCTTCGTCTTCATGCGCTCCCGGAAGCCATGATCCTTGAGACGCTTCCTGCGACTCGGGTTTCTATATGTCGGCTGCATGCCTACTGTCTCCGTTACTATCTGTCAGTGAGAAAAGCCTCTTAGGCTAATCGAGTTGGTCGATTCTGTCAAACCAGAGTTGTCAGACAGAAGGCTGTCTCGTTTGGCCCTGTCCAGATTCGTTGACACTGTGGAAAACTTCGTCTAGAATCTCTCCCCGCTCCCATCAGACCTACTGCAAAAGCGAGTGTTGGATCTGTATGGAACTCACTGCATCGGAAGCCTGGACCTCGATAACCGCGGCTGCGCGGGAGGCTCTACCGGAGCAGACTATCCGTACCTGGCTCACCCCCACCGAAGCTGTAGCTCTTAGCGAGGACACGCTTGTCGTGGCTGCGCCTACTCGATTCGCTGTTGAATGGATCGAGGACAAGTATGGTGATCTTCTGAGGCAGATTACCCAGAGGGAGCTCGGCCCGGAAATGTCTCTGCAGTTTGAGCACAAAGGATCCGCGGACCGGATCGACTTTCCAGGTTTACGTGAAGACAGTGTCGATGACGGCCCTGTGGTTGTCGAAGGTAGGCGCGATGCTTTGTCCGACCCGGTTCCCTTCACCCCAGAATTGGGTCGCTCCAACATCGATGCGGTACGACTGTCGGGGTTAAACAGCCGTTACACGTTTGAGCGTTTCGTTGTCGGTGGCAACAGTCAGTTGGCGGCGGCGGCTACCAAGGGTGTCGCGGATCGGCCGGCAACAATTTACAACCCTCTTTTTATCTACGGGGACACCGGTCTAGGAAAAACGCATTTGATGCATGCAGTGGGTAACGCGATCCTGGCCCGCGACCCGGGAGCTCGTATCGCATACATCACCTCCGAGCAATTTACCAACGAGATGATTTCGGCTATTCAGGAGAGTCGCACACCACAATTCCGGCAACGGTATCGCAAAATCGATGTCCTGCTGGTGGATGATGTTCATTTTCTTGGCAATAAAGAGGGTACACAGGAAGAGTTTTTTCACACTTTCAACTCCCTGTACAACGCTCACAAGCAGATCGTACTTACGAGCGACCGCCCTCCCCAGGAAATACCAGGCCTCCAGGAGCGTCTTGTATCCCGATTCGAGTGGGGGTTGGTTACCGACATCAAGCCGCCTGATTTTGAAACCCGGGTAGCAATCCTTCAGAAGAAGGCCGCCGAAGACAATCTGATTATTGAAGAAGCTGTCATTGAGTTCATTGCTCGCAACCGAAAAACATCGGTTCGGCAACTTGAGGGCGCTGTGATCAAGTTGTTGGCCTACAGTTCTCTTACACGCCGCGAAATGACGCTGGATCTGGCGCGCGAGGCCTTGGGGCCGCGCCTGGAGGATGAAGAGGACCGGGGCCCGGCTCCAGAAGATATCCGAAAGCGTATTGCTGAGGTGTGGGGTGTGTCTGTAGACAACCTGATCTCGAAGCGAAGAACGAAGCAATTGACCGTTCCCCGGCAGGTTGCGATGTATTTGATTAAGACATTGTTGGACCTGCCGTATACGGAAATTGGCAGCTTGTTCGGCGGACGTGACCATTCAACGGTTATTCATTCTGTCAACAAGATTGAGGCCGACATGGCTGGCAATGCTGACTTCAGACACCGTGTTCAGAAACTAATGGATGAATTCGGACGGCCCTAACAACGAAATCTTGTGTGGATAGGGCTGGTGACTTTTCGGTGGAGGGTTGCGTACTACTGTAGAAGGTGTCGGGTGTTGGTGGATGGACGTGGAACACGGCGGTAGTTTCCCCCAGTCTATGCACGGGGTGCTGGCGTGGAATATGTTGATTTTACGCACAGAAAAGTTTGTGAAGGGGTTGTTGTCCACGTTTTAACGGCCCCTACTACGACTACTGTTTTGATAGAGATGAGAAACACTAACGGATCCTCCCGGGGAAAACCGCAGGGTTCGTGACGAATCAACGAGGATAGGGGTCAGGGATGAAGCTTTCCGTTACGCGGGACAGTTTACATACAGGCCTGGGTGCCGTCTCGGCGACCATTCCGACAAAAACTACACTTCCTGTGCTGTCTAACATCCTGCTCGAAGCAGCGGATGGTCGCCTGTCGCTGAGTGGGACAGACCTGGACATCTCGGTTAGTGTGTCGATCGATGCGGAAGTCTCTGAACCCGGTTCGGTAACTGTTCCTGCGCGTAAATTTGCTGAGATAGCGAGAGAGTTGCCAGCAGCTCCGGTTCACATAGAGACGGATGGCGTAGAGATACGTATCGAGAGCGCCAGTAGCCGCTTCAAGTTGTTTGGGCTCGCGCCGGAGGAGTTTCCAAGTGCTCCAGAAGTAGACTTTTCCGACAGCTGGAAGATGGATGCGGCACAGTTGAGGGAATTGATCGCCCGTACTTCGTTTGCTGTGTCGACAGAAGAAAGTCGCCCGATTCTGAATGGGGTTCTGTGGCAGCTTCGTCCTGACAGCGCATCTATGGTCGCTACAAACGGTCATCGACTTGCCAAGATGACCATCGATCTGAGCGGGAGTGGAGCACCAGAGGCAGACCTTATCGTGCCACCAAAAGCTTTGCAGCAAGTCCAGCGGTTGTTTGACGCCACCGGCGAAATAGAACTCGCACACTCGAGAAACCACCTGGCGTTCAAGTCTGCTGATCGCCTTGTATATACCCGGCTGATCGAGGGACCGTACCCGAACTATCAGCAAGTCATCCCAACCGACAACGACCGTGTAGCGACGGCAAATCGTGATAGTCTCAGCTCGGCGATTCGCCGTATGGCGGTGGTTGCAAGCGACCAGACCCACCGCGTCCGGATGAGCTTTTCAAAAAACAAACTTTCATTCCGCGTGCAGACACCTGATCTCGGTGAGGCAGAGGAAGAAATGGACATCGATTACCAGGGTGACTCACTGGAAATCGGGTTTAATGCGAACTACTTGCTGGAAGTTCTCAAATACATGCCGGACGAGGACGTACTCCTCCAGTTCAAGGCTCCCGAGCGGGCGGCGACTTTCATGCCAGCTTCAGGGGCACCGGATTACCTCTGCCTGATCATGCCACTGCGGCTACTCGACTGATGGACCAGACTCCCTGGGAACGTGATAGTGGAACGTTTCCAGCGGACCTGTTCCGGAGCTGGATGCAGGCCATGACCCAGCCGGGAGAGTTCTTTCGGTCGTTGGATCCCGACGTGTCTTTCGCCCGGCCGCTGATTTTCTATCTCATATTTTCGGTGATTGGCAGCGGTGCGTCGCTACTGTCCTCGATGGCGGTCTTCGGAGACGTCTACAGAGAGGTGTACGCTATTCAGGGGCTCGGCGAGTTATCCCTGAACACATATCTGTGGATGAACTTCTTCTTTTCACCCTTCGGGGCCTTGGTCGCGCTGTTGTTCTATGTGGGCATGGTCCACGCCGGTGTTCGCGTGTTCGTGCAAAATGGACGACCGATCGGGGTGACGGCGCGAACATTGTGTTATGTGGCGGCACCGGCAGTCCTGTCGATCGTCCCGATACTTGGCTGGGCCATTTCGCTTAGCTGGACGGCCGCGCTGGCAATTATCGGCATTCAGTGGACACATCAAACAACATTCGGCCGCGCGTTCGCCGCAGTCATTATTCCACCAATCGTCGTAACCATAACAATCACCATGATTTTCGTGGTGCTGGGGGTTTTCTTCGCTCTTGCAATCGGTGCAGCAGCGTGAACGATAGCGAGTCCGAGTCCGAGGCCCGGGCACAGAGGACTGTTACAGAGCGGATCGAACGGGAAGAGTTCGCCCGCGGTAATATCGGGCCCGAGGAAGCTCCGGCGGAGCCCCGTGCCGCGTCAACGATCGTCCTGGCCCGTGAAGTTCACGACTCACCGTTCGAAGTGTTACTACTCAAGCGTCCATCCACGTCACGGTTTGCAGCCGGTGCATTCGTGTTTCCCGGAGGCACGATCGACCCTGGTGATGCTGAGCCACGACTATCGACACGTCTCCCGGTTTTGGGACCCAACACCGAAGCTGCAGCTGTGTTCGCGGCGCTTCGCGAGCTGTTTGAGGAGACCGGACTTCTGCTCACCAACAAACGGCCCGATGCTGCAGCAGAGGTTCGAGTCCGTCAGGAACTACTCGAAGACAAGCTCTCATTCGGTGCGATTCTCGAAGAGCACGACCTTTCGTTCACGGCGCTCGAGGTGTGCTACTTTGCTCGCTGGGTAACACCAACCCGGTTTTCGCGACGCTACGATACACACTTTTTTTTGACAGCCTTGCCCTCCGAGCACACCCAATTCGAGCCAACCCTAACAGATGAAATTGCTGGTTTCGTCTGGCTCACGCCGAGCCGAGCCATCGAACTGTTCCGCGGCGGGCGGTTGCCGATGTTGTTCCCAACGAGAGTCACACTTCAAGGATTGGCTGAGTTCGGATCCATCGAAGAAATGGTGACGGTGTACCGGTCCCGACACATCGAACCCCTGACACCACGGTTGGTGATTAGCAAAAACTCGATTCGGCCTGTACTTCCTGGCGATCCCGAGTATGAAGGTGCAGATGCCTGAGCCAGCCATTGTGCGTTATGGCCTGGGCATCACAATCGTCCGCGCTGACAACGCAGGGCCGATGACCCTCGACGGGACATGCAGCTATCTGGTGGGAAACTCCAACCTGGTACTCATTGATCCTGGGCCGGACGAAATCGGCCACCTGTCAAGGTTGGTCCAGGCTGCCGGAGAGCACCCAGTCGCGGCGATACTTCTCACCCACGCACACCCCGATCACTCCGGGCTGGCGAGTGCTGCAGCGCGGGAGTTTGGTTCGCCGATCCTTGCTTCGGCTGAAACACTTGATCGAACAGGGTTGGATGGATGCGCCCTGGTCGACGGGCAGCAGGTTTTACCAGGTGCCGACATCACACTCGTTGCCCTGCTTACTCCCGGCCACTCAGCGGATCACGTGACCTACCTTTCGGAGGTGGAGCGTTGGCTGTTTACGGGAGATCTTGTCCTCGGTGCGGGGTCTAGCGCGATCCTGCATCCGGACGGATGCGTCAGCGCCTACCTGGCGAGTATCTCCAGGCTGCACGCCCTGCGGCCGTCACAACTACTGCCCGGTCACGGGCCACCAGTGGTGGATGCCATGGGCCTCCTGGTGGAATACCGGGCACACCGCCTGGAACGTGAGCAACAGATTCTGCAGGCAATCAACACTGGCGCTCAGAGCGTAATGGATATTCGAGTTGCCGTATACGATCCCTTGCCGGCGGGACTTGAGTGGGCAGCGGAGGCGTCTATAGCCGCACACCTTTCCGCCCTGGCAGACAACGGACATGACGTCCCCGCATTCGGCGACCACGGAGCGGCTATTGACCAGGGCTGAGATACGCGGGTCAGAGTCCATCGCGCTAAGCCTCATCCTGATTACCGTGTTCGTGGACCTGGTCGGGTTCGGGATCATCCTTCCCCTGCTTCCATTCTACGCCACATCAATGGGTGCCAGCCCGCTGGATGTGGGCCTGATAATGGCCTCGTATTCTCTCATGCAGCTTCTGTTTTCCCCGGTGTGGGGAAGCCTGTCCGACCGATACGGTCGACGACCCGTGCTAATCTTCGGACTGTTCGGCTCAGCGATCTCTTACGTGATATTCGGACTTGCATCGACAATCGGAGTCCTGCTTATATCACGTCTGATTGGCGGAGTAATGGGTGCCAACGTGCCGGTAGCCCAGGCAATTATCGCTGACTCCACCAGTCCGGAACGTCGTGCGCGTGGCATGGGCATGCTCGGGGCAGCGTTTGGACTGGGGTTCATTTTTGGTCCAGCGATTGGTGGGACGTTGAGCCACTGGTGGGGCTATAGCGCTCCAGGGTTTGCCGCGGCAGCCGTCACCGGAATCAATGCCGTGGCTGCCTTGTTTTTCCTGCCGGAATCTTTACCACGAGATCGTCGCGTACGTGGCAGTACCGGGTTGAGTGCGCTGACGGACCGTTTGAAAGCCTCACGACGCGTCGCACGCCTTCCGCACCTCAGGCAACCCATCACAGTGCTCATGCTTATGACCTGGGGGTTCGCGGGTTTCACGGTCACGTTTCCATTGTTTCTCGACAAACCACTAGGTCTCTCAGCGGTGTACGCAGGGGGTTTCTTTGCCTATGTAGGCCTGGTTTCCGCCATTATCCAGGGTCGCTTCATCGGACCACTGGTCGAACGATATGGAGAGCGGAAGGTGGCCGGGGCAGGTGGAGTCATGCTTGCCTGCGGATTCGGAATCCTGGCCGCATTCCCGGCCCTGGGTCCAGTCTTCGTAGCCCTTGCACTTGTGGGCCTGGGTTGGGGCTGCGTGATCCCATCGCTTCAAAGCATCATTTCACGGCGGGCCGCTCCTGGTGAGCAGGGAGAAGTGTTGGGTGTAAACCAGAGTGCCGCCAGCGCCGGCCGTGTGCTGGGGCCTGTCGCTGCCGGGTGGGGGTTCGGCGTCCTTGGGCCGCGATTTGGATTCCTGGCGGGCGCCCTGCTTGTGGCTACTGGAGCCTGGTTGGTGTGGCGGATGTCGGACAACAAGGAGTCAAACTTCGGGTGACGTGCACCCCACAAAACAAACCTCAAGTTGTTTATATTTAAGATATAATGGTAGATTATTCTGTTAATTGAGGGTTGTTGGGTTTTCCCGTGCACAACCGAAGCCCCGGAGCTTCCGCCCAGCACCCGGAGAAGGGTTCCACGTGGAGGAAAAGATGATCAACAAGCGATTCCTATTCATGACAGGCCTTGTGGTGGCTCTGTTCGGCGTTACGCAACCAGCTGTGGCACAGGTTGAGCTAGGATTGGATGCGGGCGTTCAGGTAATCAGTTTCGACACCGACTTCGACAGCGATAATCTGACCCAGATAGGGATACCAGTTTCGAACCTTCGGGTCGGGTTCTTTATTTCACCTTCCGTCGAGATCGAACCGAATTTTAGTCTTCAACGCGCTTCGAGCGGTGGGTCCAGTGCGACGGAGTGGGATATCGGCGCCAATCTTCTCTATCACTTCGGTGATGATCCAGCGATGACCCGTTTCTTCGTAGCCTTCGGCCCCAGCCTCGTAGTTGCCAGTGGTGGAGATGAAACAGATTCGCAGTTCGGAGTGACCGTCGGTGCCGGCGTGAAAATTCCTGCTTCCGACTTACTTCTGTTCCGGCTTGGTGCTGGCTACACAAAGTTCTTCGAAAAAGAGAACGAGTTGGTAGGTCTGAATGTTTTCACCTTCCTGTTCGGCTTCTCCGTTATGGTCGAGTAGCCAAAATCACAGGGCGGGGCGACCGAGAGTCGCCCCGCTTCCCAGACCAACCAGCAGTTTCCTGTTCGCGGTCGGAAAAGCATAGACGTCCAGTTCTTCCGGTAAGATCCAACGTTTGCTACCCACCACCTGGTCCGCGCTGAAAGTCTCTGTAGCTGTGGTCGAACTCTCGATTTCGGCGTGGAACGCATACAATGTGATGCGAAAGTGACTGTACGCGTGGTCCACGGAATCCAGGGCACCCATCAGCCGTATCTGCATACCGGTCTCCTCGGCGACTTCCCGTACTACCGCCTGCTCCGGCGACTCTCCGGGCTCCACTTTTCCGCCGGGAAACTCCCACAGTCCTCCCAGGAGCCCATCATCCGGGCGGCGTTGGATAAACAACCTTCCATTCTGCCGAATAATTGCCACGGCAATGTCGTGGTGCGGAAGGGGCTTGCGCTGCTTACGCGGTGGCCGCTCTGCAACCGTGCCCCGCTCAAAGGCCAGGCAATGAGATTCGATTGGACAGAGTTCACAACTCGGTGAGCGCGGAGTACAGACCTCTCCCCCGAGATCCATCAGGGCCTGGTTCAACAAACCGGCTCGAGATGGACGGTCCCCATCAAGCCCTGTGTCCGCCTGGGTGATCAGCATCCTTGCCCAGTCTTCCATCACCGCCATTGTCGGACGCTCGATATCGAACAGCCGCGACAGCACACGTCTGGCGTTGCCATCGACCGCCGGCTCCGGACGGCCAAATGCAATACTGGCCACAGCGCCGGCCGTATAGCGTCCGATTCCAGGAAGGAGTTTCAGGTCGGCCGCTTCTGTCGGAAGTTCAGTCCCACCGCACTCGACGATCTTCCGAGCTGCACGACGAAGATTTCGGGCTCGGGCGTAATAACCCAGGCCCTCCCAAGCGCGCAGCAAATCGTCCTGGTTCGAATCCGCTAGAGATTCGAGAGTCGGGTAGGCGCTAAGAAAATCAGGCAACCGATCCCGCACCGTCTGAATGCGAGTTTGTTGGGCCATAACCTCGCAAACCCAGATCCGGTACGAATCCGTCTCGGAACGCCAGGGGATATCCCGCGTGCGGGAGGCGAACCATGTGAGCAGATCGGCGGCCACAGGCTGGGCCGCACCGTCCGTCATTCCGGGAGGTTGGTATCGGGGAAGTCACCCTCGAACACGCGGACAGCCGGTCCCACCAAACGCACCCGAATGGGCGTGCCGTCAAACACTGGCTCGTCCATGAGCTCGATGTGCAGTGTTTCGCAGCCACGTACCTCAAGACTCACAGCGCGGTCCGATTTGCCAGCTGCCCACATGGCGATCACCGCTGCCATAGATCCACTGCCGCAAGCCTGAGTCTCTCCTTCGACGCCACGCTCAAACGTTCGGATGATGCCAGACTCGCGGGTGCGCATTGTAATCAGGTTCACATTGGCCCCATCGGGGCCGAGTTGTGAATCGTTGCGGATCGAACTACACAGCGTTTCGATCGGACCTTCCGGCTGGCAATCCAGGGGAAGCACAAAATGAGGAACCCCGAAATCGATGAGCCAACCATCAGCAGGTCCGTGCGGTCCCGCCACCGTGATTGGACCCCGTCGATGTGCCGGCAAGATATACTCAAGCGACACGCGATCTTCATCTACTGAGGCCTTGATGGGGCCTGCCGACGTGACGAGCGTGAACATTTCGGGGCCGACCAATCCCTGATGCGCCGCGAAACTGGCCGCACAACGAGACCCGTTGCCACAGGTAGAAAATTCCGAGCCGTCGGGATTGAAAAAGCGTACGCGGACGGTGTCCGGCCGATCGTCAGGGTAAACAAGAATTAACCCGTCTACTCCAGCACCCTCGCGCCGCGAACAGTACCGACGAGCCGCCGCAGGACCATTCCTGTCGAGGTGTGGATCAGGCACGGCGATGACGAAGTCGTTGCCCGCGCCAGTATATTTCGCGAATCGGACCATGCGGGCGAATCTAACCGGCGTCCCATGTTCGCGCCGCACCCCATTCGGAGGCAGATTCCTTTCCATGATGAGCGACCAAGATCTTGTTCCACAGTTACCTGTAGCCTTGAATCGGGCTAAAGAGCGGGCGGTAGACCGTCTCCGGGCACACTACGTCCGTGACGACATTGATGTAGACCAATACGAAGCCATGGTGGACATAGCTTGGGCCGCGACAGTGCCGGCAGACCTCGAACAACTCATGTCACGCCTGCCTGCCCTGGCCGATGATGAAAACGCCGTCACGTCGTCACCGTCGTCCGCGCCGCTTGTGGCTTCCGCCGGGGATGTACGCCAGCACGGGTTCCAGATTGCCATTCTCAGTGGTTCTGACAGAAAAGGTTCGTGGGTTCCGCCGCAAAAGCTCACGACGATCGCTGTGATGGGCGGTGTCGACCTTGATTTTCGCGAGGCGAGATTCGGTCCAGGGGTAACGGAAGTATCGATTCTGGCGATTATGGGTGGTGTTGACGTCATCGTGCCGCCTGGCATCACCGTAGAGACCTCTGGATTCGGGTTGATGGGCGGCTTTGACAGCTATAGTCAGACTGTCGCATCAGACGATCCATCGGCCCCCGTGCTCAGGATTCGAGGCTTCGCTTGCATGGGGGGTGTTGACGTGAAAATGAGGTTGCCTGGCGAGACGAGTCGAGACGCCCGGTCCCGCCGCCGTGGCGATAGAAAACGCCGCCGGTTGGAGCGCCACGGCAGGTAGTTACACTTTTCTTGACGCCCCCCGCCGCGGGCCGGTATGATCTTCGCCCCGGCGGTTGGCGCCGCACTATTTCGATGATTTCTGGAGGGCCGGATGTCCGACATTCCCGATTCGCTCCGCTACACTGCGGAGCACGAGTACATTCGCCAGACCGATGTAGACAACGAGTTCATCATCGGCATTACCGACTACGCCCAGGGTGAACTGGGTGACGTAGTGTTTGTCGAACTCCCTCAGGCCGGCGACAGTTTCGCCCGTATGGATGTGTTCGGGACAATCGAAGCCGTAAAAGCGGTTTCGGATCTGTTTGCGCCGATCAGCGGAGAAATCATAGAAGTCAACGCAGGCCTTGAGAATGATCCCGCTCTCGTAAACGGCGACCCGTACAGCGGTGGATGGATGGTGAGGGTTCTAGCTTCGGATCCGTCGGAGCTTGATTCTCTCATGTCCGCGTCCGACTACGCGAATCACATCGACTCCTGACAGGCTGACCAGACATGTCGTTCGTTCCCCATAGCGACGCCGATCAGCGCGATATGCTCGCGAAGGTCGGCGTCTCGGACGTTCGGGAGTTGTATTCCGACGTTCCCGCAGGACTCTTGCTTGAGCGCGATCTGGATGTACCGGATGCCCTGTCTGAGTGGGAGGCGATGCGGCGCGTTACCGAACTTGCCGGATCCAATCCGGACCTGGTGTGTTTCGCCGGCGGAGGGATGTACGATCATTACGTTCCCGCAGCCGTTGATCACATCATCCGGCGTAGCGAGTTCTATACCGCCTACACACCCTACCAGCCGGAAGTTGCCCAGGGCACACTCCAGGTAATCTACGAGTTCCAGACGATGATCTGTGAACTCACGGGAATGGATGTAGCGAACGCCTCGATGTATGACGGTCCCACGGCTACGGCCGAGGCTGCTGTGATGGCTCGAGCAGTTACCCGCAGGGGCCGCGTCGTGGCCGCGCGATCGCTTCACCCGCACAGCCGCAAGGTGACGAATACGTACCTCGACGGCGTTGGCGCGGAGCTCGAGGTGCTTCCCTATGGTTCCGATGGACTGCTCGACATGGAGGCGCTGCGATCTTCGCTCAGTGACGATACGGCAGCCGTCATCGTTGGTTATCCAAACTTCTTTGGTGGAATAGAAGATCTCGAACCCATCGCCGAAGCCGTTCATGCAGCAGGCGCGCTACTGGTCGTTGCAGCAGATCCCGTAATGCTGGCTGTGCTGAAGTCACCGGGTGCCTGTGGAGCGGACATCGTGGTTGCCGAGGGCCAGCCCTTAGGGAACGGACCGAGCTTCGGTGGCCCGGTGGTTGGTCTGTTCGCGGCGACCCAGAAACTCGTGCGAAAAATGCCCGGGCGAATCGTAGGCGGAACGGTGGACATGGAGGGACGTCGGGGGTACGTGCTCACGCTCCAGACACGCGAGCAGCAGATCCGCCGCGAGAGGGCGACGAGTAACATCTGCACGAATCAGGGACTGATGGCGCTGGCGGCCACGGTCTATCTCAGCCTCGTTGGAAAATCTGGTCTGCGACAGGTAGCCGAAACATCGATTCAAAACGCCCACTATGCCCGACGAAGACTGGTCGATGCTGGAGTCGAGGTGATGTTCACAGATGCACCGATGGGTCGCGAGTTCGCCATCCGTACCCGGGACGATTCACAGGTCGTTCTCGATCGTGGTGTTCAGGCGGGCATACTCGCGGGTGTCAGCCTGTCGAGGTTCAACAGTCTCGAGGTTGGCGATGGCCTTCTGTTGGCATTCACGGAAAAACGAACACGTGACGAAATCGACCGGCTCGTAGACCTGCTGGCCGGATAGGGGACATATGATGAATAAACTGATATTCCACGGTCACGCGACATTTGAGATTATCACTTCGGACGGCACGCGCCTGCTCGTTGATCCGTTTCTGACAAGCAACCCGCAGGCGACTGTTGGACCCGAGCACTTTACCGACCGCCTCGACTACATGCTGCTCACCCACGGGCACTTCGACCATGTCGAAGACGCCTGGGATATCCTCCAGAAGACCGGGGCGATGTTGATCAGCAGTGTCGAAATTTGTAATTATGCGGGAACGGTACTCGGACACGAACAGACCCATGGAATGAGCATCGGCGGCGGCTACGAATTCCCGTTCGGCCGTGTGAAAATGGTAAGCGCTCCACACGGCGGCTTGCTCGATGCAGAGGGGGGCGAGGGATACACGTGCACGCCGGGAGGATTCATCCTGCAGCCTGGCGAGACACGGCTGTACCTCGCGGGTGATACGGCCCTGACTCTCGACATGAAGTTGCTCGAAAACCAGGTGGACATCGCTGCGCTTCCGATCGGTGACAACTTCACCATGGGTCCAGAGGACGCTGCCCGCGCGGCCGAGATGATCAAACCCAGAACCGTGATTCCGTTTCACTACAACTCGTGGCCGGTGATCGAACAGGATCCGAATCACTTCAGGAGTCTTGTCGAGCCTCGTTCCGACGTACTGGTAATGGCCCCGGGCGACGTACACGAATTCAAGTAAGGAGCAACGGGCGATGGCCCATTTTCCGTTCAAAGACGATTCAACTCCAACCATTTTCGAGAAGTCCGTGGTTGGACGGCGCGGCACACGCGTTCCCATTCCTGACGTTGATACGAAGCCGCTCGAGGAGTTGATTCCAGCGCGGCACCTCAGGAGTGAAAACGATGCGCCCGGACTTCCAGAAGTGCCGGAAAACGAAGTCGTGCGGCACTACACGGAGTTGTCTCTCAAGAACCATCACGTAGACCGGGCGTTGTATCCGCTTGGCTCCTGCACCATGAAGTACAATCCGAAAGTGAACGAGGCGGCGGCCCGACTTCCAGGTTTCGCCGGTCTGCACCCCTTTACACCGCAGTCGCACGCCCAGGGTGCGCTCGAGTTGATGCACGAACTGGCGGAGATGCTGAAAGAGGTGGCCGGAATGGATGAGGTCACACTCCAACCGGCTGCGGGCGCCCAGGGTGAAATGACCGGTGTGTTGCTGATGCGTGCCTATCACCACGCGCGCGGTGACATGCATCGAACCAAGGTTCTGTTTCCCGACAGCGCACACGGTACAAACCCGGCGACTGCGGCGATGGCCGGATTCGAGGCCGTCGAGTTCGCTTCCGGACCTGATGGTCGTGTCGATCTCCAGGCGCTGAAAGAAGCCCTGGACGAGAACTGCGCCGGAATGATGCTCACGAACCCGAACACGCTCGGAAAGTTCGAATCGGATATCGAAGAAATCTGCCGTCTGGTTCACGAGGCGGGCGGCCTTATGTACATGGACGGTGCCAACCTCAACGCGCTGATGGGCGTCACGCGGCCCGGCGACATGGGCTACGACATCGTCCACTTCAACCTGCACAAGACATTCAGCACACCGCACGGTGGCGGTGGTCCTGGTGCCGGACCGGTCGCCGTGAAGGCCAATCTGGCCGAGTACCTTCCCGTGCCGAAGGTCGTCCGCTGCGACGACAGTTCGTACGCGCTCGACTGGGATCGTCCGAACACGATCGGCAAGATCCATGGGTTTTACGGGAACTTCGGGGTGCTCGTTCGGGCGTACGTATACATGCGCATGCTGGGCCGTGAGGGGATCCGCAGTACGGCAGAAGCCGCCGTCCTGAACAACGCCTACCTGTCGGCTCTGGTGAGCGACACATATCCGCTTCCGTACGGGCGGGGTATGCATGAATCCGTGTTCTCACCTGTCGAGATGAAGAAGCGCACCGGCGTAAAGACGATGGATGTCGCCAAGCGTCTGCTCGATTACGGTTTTCACGCACCGACGATCTATTTTCCGCTCAATGTGCCCGAGGCTTTGATGGTCGAGCCGACGGAGACCGAGACGAAAGAAGAATTGGAGCGCTTCGCCGACGCGCTGCTCTCGATAGCGAAAGAAGCGGAAACCGACCCTGAACTGGTGACGACAGCCCCGCATGATGTGCCGCTTCGTCGGCTGGATGAAGGCCGTGCGGGACGGCAGTTGGACTTGAGGTGGGAAGGATAGGCGCAGGCCGCGCATACGGCCTTCTGAGCCTGTGTTTCATCCTGGTCCTGGCACCAGGCGCTGCCTGGGCTCAAGCGGATTCCCCAGCAACACCCAGTATCGAATCCGCCGGCTGGCTGGCGGGTTGCTGGGAAGCCGTATCGCCGAATGGCATGACCAGCTTCGAAGAGCAGTGGATGGCGCCGCGCGGAGGAATGATGGTCGGAATGTCGAGGACGATCCGCGAAGGCGTTGCCCGAGGATATGAACTGGCGACAATCCATGTCGGAGACGATGGCCGGTTGGTCTACCACGCCGAGCCGTCGGGTCAACCTCCTGCAGATTTTCCGTCCCACTCTGTCGGGGACGGCCGGCTTGAGTTCGTGAATACGGCGCACGATTTTCCACAGAAGATCATCTACAGTCGGTCCGGCAGTGACGCGATCAATGCCGCTGTGTTCGGGCAATCCACGGACACCGACCCTGCCTTCCAGATTCCATACCAGCGAGTGAAGTGCGGCGGCGATTGAAACCCGCAACGCAACTTGCAGACCCCGGATCTCGTACGGGCCCCAACGAAGTCAGTCATTCAATGGGAGATCGAGATGTCAGGACAGGGATCAGCCGGAAACGTAATAGCAGCTTTAGCGAGCTTTTTCATACCAGGTCTCGGGCAGTTGCTGCAGGGCCGTGTACTCAAAGCCGTATTCATGTTCGTTCTTGCGGGCGGCGTATGGTTGATCACACTTGGCACGTTCGGCTGGATCATCCACCTGTGGTCGGTCATCGACGCGGCCGTGTATCGAAGAAAGTGGTGACCGACGCGCGATGATTCGCCTTCTCCACGACGGACCACAGACGGGCGCTCGCAATATGGCGGTAGACGAAGCGCTGATGGAGTCCGCGAAGGAGGGCCGGGTCACGCTTCGGTTCTACGAATGGGAGCCGGGCTGCGCCGGAATCAGACAGCCGCCGGCAAGTATGACGCTGCATCCGCAGCAGCCCGTGGAATCGACATCGTCCGGCGTCCAACGGGCGGCCGCGCCGTATACCACCACAGAGAGCTCACCTACTCAGTAACGGCCCCCATAAAACTGTGGGGTTCATTGCGTGACGCGTACTGCCGGATCAACGGAGCGCTCGCCTTCGGGCTCCAGACGCTCGGTGCTCCCGTCGCGTGTGCCGGTGAGCGCGCCTCCGCCACGGCAGGAGCCTCACCAACTTCGATCCCGCGGCCCACGGCCCGGGCCTGTTTTCGCGATCCGCTGCCAGGGGAAGTAACGGCGGATGGTCGGAAACTCATCGGCAGCGCCCAGTGGCGAGATGGTGGCGCACTTCTCCAACACGGCTCGATTCTGCTCGTGAACGAACAGTGTGTGACCGAAGAGTTGCGCACAGGTCTTGAGGGAACAGAAACAGCTGCACAGAGCGATGCACACACCGGCGCGATCGGGCTGACCGACCTTCTCGCCAGTGCGCCACCGCTCGCAGAGCTTGTCAAAGCTCTTGCAGCCGGTTTCGAATCCGAATTCGAGACTGCTGTCTGTGCCGGTTCGCTTAGTGAAGCCGAAGCGCAGAGTGCTGATCGGTTGGTGCCTCGATACACGGAATCCACCTGGACCTGGCGCCGCTGAGTCTTTTCACGGGCACCCGGTAGTGCCTAGCTTCCGACCCGTGAACCAGCCAGACGTTCGATCTCGATTCTCAAGTCTCGCAACAGCGATCATCGCGCTATCAACTATCGCGTTGACGCTGGGCATTACTGCTTGCTCACCATCCGGTGACGATTCCACGGTGCGCGAGCGTCCGCTCATCCTTGGATACGCGTCCGAGCTCCAGGGTCTCAACCCGATCGTCAGCACGGATCAGAACGCCAACGAGCTCATCTATTATCTTCTGTTCACTCCGCTCGTGACCTACGATGCAGAATTTCGTCCGGCGCCGGCTATGGCGGAGAGTTGGGTGCTGTCGGACAGCGCGGTCACGTTCCAACTACGCAACGACCTGACCTGGCATGACGGCACACCGGTAACGTCTCGCGACGTGGCGTTCACCTTTGAACGCGCGAAGGACCCGGACTCGGCATCGCCGCTTGCATCTGCCTACCTGGCGAACGTGGCCAGCGTAGAAATTCTTGGCGATTACGAAGTGCGGTTCCAGTTTTCGGCGCCGCACTCTGAACCCCTTGAAGACTTTTTCTGGCCTCCCGCTCCGGCACATCTGCTCGAAGATGTCCCGACCGCTGAATTGCTTCGGGCGCCTTTTAATCGGGCTCCTGTTGGCAACGGGCCATACCGGTTCGTTCGCTGGGACGTAAACCAGCAACTCGTGTTTACGGCGAATCCTGACTACTCGCCCAGTCTCGGAGGGCCGCCAGCGATTGCGAATGTCGTGTACCGGATCATCCCGGACCAGACAACCATGCTGGCCGAGCTCCTGAGCGGCGGAATCCAGGTGGACGGCCCGCTTGCGCCGTCGGATGCGGCTCGGGTTGGTGGGTCGGAGAATCTTGAGCTACTGAGTTTTCCGTGGCGCCAGTTTGCCTACGTCGGCTGGAATACGCGTCGACCACAGTTTGCGGATCCCGCCGTCCGCCGAGCGCTGGCCATGGCGATCGACCGCGAAAGTCTGGTTCGGACGGTACTCGAAGGCCATGGAACGCAGGCTTCAGGGCCGATACCGCCCTGGCACCGCTATGCCTCCGACCTTGCGCCACTCCCACACGATCTCGATCGGGCGCGAGCACTCCTCGACGAAGCGGGCTGGCGCGATTCCGATGGCGACGGAATTCGCGAGCGAGCCGGTGTGCGGCTCAGCTTTGAGCTGCTGGCCAATCAACGGAATCCGATCTACGGAGACATCGCGCAGATCATCCAGGCTGACTTACGGGCCGTGGGCGTCGAAGTGTTCCCACGCCTTTTGGAGTGGCAGACAGTACTCAGCATGCACAGAGGCCGTGATTTCGATGCCGTGCTGACGAACTGGGTTCTCGATAATTTTCGCGTCGACCCACGGTCGTTGTTCCACGGTTCACAGGTTTCGATCGCCAACAGCGCAAACCGCAGCTCGTATTCGAATCCGATTGCCGACAGCCTGATGGATGTGGGAAGCCGTAGTACCGACGACGAAGAAGCAAGAGAAGTCTGGGCAGAATTCAGCCGGGTTCTCCAGGCGGATCAACCCGTAACGTTTCTGTTCTGGCAGGATGAACTGGCGGGCGTCAGCCGTGACCTGACAGGTGTTGTCATGGATGCGCGCGGGGAACTTGTTACCGTGCCACAGTGGCGCTGGGCCGACGGAGGGCACCCATGAGTTTGATTCATTATTCGCGCCGGTGGTCGATCCTCGGGCTGGTCGCACTAGTTGCTCTCAGCGCATCCTGTGTGGGGGACTCTTCGACGGGATCCGCCAGCGGCAGTCGTGCGCCACGGTCCGACGTGCCCGAAGCGGAGCGCTCGGGCGGTACCGTCGTGGTGGCCGGCCGGAACGACATTATCTCGGCAAACTCGCTCGTGACGCTCGATACGGAGAGCCTGCAGCATCAAATCCACGTCCTGTTCGTGACGCTTGTCCGGGCAGACGAAGATTACTCGCCGCTTCCGTACCTGGCCCGGTCGTGGAGCTTCAACGACGACGGAGGCTCGATCACGTTTGAGCTTCGTGATGATCTGACCTGGCACGACGGGGAGCCTGTGACGGCTCGCGATGTCGCGTTCACGTTTCATCGCATGCGGGACCCCGATACCGGATATCCCAATCCGGCCTACTTCGACGCCTGGGAAGCCGTCGACCTGGTCGATGAGTACACGATCCGTTTCGCCATCCGCCAGACAGCCTATCCCCTGTATGGATGGACCCGCCTGGCGATCATGCCCGAGCACATTCTTGGCGATGTGCCGGCTGCGGATCTTGCGACGCACCCATTTGGAACAACGGAGCCAGTCGGAAACGGGCCTTTCCGATTCGTCGAACGCATCCCGGGCGATCGCTGGGTATTCGAGGCGAATGAAGAATTTCCTGAGGAGCTTGGTGGTCGTCCATACGTGGATCGCTATGTCTACCGGGCGATTTCCGATGATGCCGCATTGACGGCCGCGCTGAGGAATGGGGATGTAGACATGGTACTGGAGCCTGCACCAGCGGAGCTGCCTCGCCTGGCCGCGGACACTACGCTCAAGCTGATCGAGTACGGCGCGCCCGAATACGATTTCATCGCCTGGAATTCTCGCCGGCCGATGTTTGCCGAAGCGGAAGTCCGGCGCGCGCTGACAATGGCGATCGACCGTGACGCCCTGGTCGCAGCGATGCTCGAGGGCCACGGTGACGTTGCTGTGGGACCCGTCGGACCCTGGCATTGGGCATTTGACGGCACCGACGAACCGATTCCGTTTTCACCCGATTCCGCGCGCGCTGCGTTTTTGGAGGCGGGTTGGGCCGACAGCGATGGAGACGGAATCATCGAGCGGGACGGTCAGGACTTCGAGTTCGAGCTGTTTGCAGCGCCGCGGGATAAGTGGCGTGACATTGCCACGGCGGTTCAGTCCAACTTCCGCGATGTCGGTATCCGGATGACGATAGGAATCCGTGAACCGGCTTCGATCGGTCCACTCGTGTTCAGCCCTGACCGCAGGTACGATGCGCTCCTGCTTGGCTGGTCGCGTGATGTGCCGCTCGACGATCGTGAGCTTTGGGCGTGCGAGAGAATCGAGCAACCATTTCAGTTCACGAGTTACTGCAACCCCGCCCTGGATGCCGTGCTCGATTCCATGCAGGTAGTGGCTGATCGCGGGTTGCTCGACGCGCTTGTAGATCGCTATAACGAGATCATGGCCCAGGACCAGCCCTATACGTTTCTCTATTATGCGGACCACATCGTGGCGGCGCGCGTCGAGTTACGCGGCGCTGCGATGGATTCGCGGGGTGACTGGGTCTCGATAGTGGACTGGTGGCTGGAGCCGGCCGCACGCAGCCAGCGGCAATAGCCTGCCACGCTTCGTGAGCCTTTCGTTGCTTCGGTTCGCGGGTCGCCGCCTGCTCCAGGCGATCCCACTGCTACTCGGAATCGTTACGCTCACTTTCGTCATTCTGCATATCGCTCCGGGTGACCCCACGGCGACCTACTTCAACCCGAACATCCCGCCGGACGTGCTCGAACGAATGCGTGTGTCGATGGGGCTGGATCGGCCGCTGCACATTCAGTACGTGAGTTGGGTGCGCGCATTTCTTACCGGAGATTTCGGCTACAGCTATACGCAGTTTCGACCTGTGGTTGACGTAATTGCTGACGCCTTGCCAAAAACGCTGCTTCTGGGAGCGGTGTCTCTGGTCGTGATCTTCGTCGTGGGATGTGTGGTCGGGACCATCCAGGCGGTCAGGCAGTACGGCCTTTCCGACACGCTGCTGACGATCGGGACCCTCGGCATATATTCGATGCCCGGATTCTGGCTGGGTCTGATGCTGGTGTTGGCCGTCTCCTCTCCCTGGTGGCCGGATATGCTTCGGCTTCCTGTTTCCGGCATGACATCCGTGGATCACGCGTTCATGTCTCCCGTCGGCCAGGTGCTGGATGTGTCGCGGCATCTCGTGCTTCCCGTAATCGCGCTCGGGTTAGCCTCGGCTGCCGGCATCGCGCGCTATATGCGCGGTGAGATGCTCGAAGTCTTGCAGCAGGACTACATTCGTACGGCCCGTGCAAAGGGACTGCGGGAGTCGCGCGTCCTCTTGAGGCACGCGCTTCGAAACGCTCTGATCCCGATCGTCAGTCTGTTGGGGCTGTTCCTCCCGTTGCTGATCGGTGGGTCCGTAGTGATCGAGGTCGTGTTCTCGTGGCCAGGAATGGGTCGACTCATGTACGACTCGATTCTCGCCCGCGACTACCCGGTCGTCATGGCGAGTACGTTTCTGTTCGGGGCTCTCGTCGTGGCCGGCAACCTCGTTGCCGATCTTCTGTATGCCGTTGTAGATCCGCGTATCCGGTATGACTGAGCAAGTGTCCCTGTCCCCGGCCGCCATTGCGCGCCGTCGGTTTCGTCGTCACCCACAGGCGATGGTCGGCCTGGCCCTATTGGTTGCACTGGGCCTGCTGGCCCTGGCAGCACCGCTGATCGCTCCGTTCGATCCAACGGAAACGGATCTCCTCGGCAGTCGCTTGCTGGGTCCTTCAGGCGCGCACTGGATGGGCACGGACGACCTGGGTCGCGATCTATGGAGCCGCGTCCTGTTTGGCGCCCGCATTTCGCTGCTTATCGGATTCCTGTCCGTCGCGATTGCCGTTACTCTCGGCACGGCTGTCGGTGCAGTGGCCGGATACGCTGGCGGCTGGGTGGATACCGTATTGATGCGGATCGTGGATCTGTTTCTCAGCATCCCAAGGTTAATCCTGTTGCTGACCGTAGTCGCCGTATTTCCACGAGCCACAGTTGGCTTGATCGTGGCGGTGCT
The DNA here is from genome assembly GCA_039656095.1 of Gemmatimonadota bacterium. Taxonomy (GTDB): domain Bacteria; phylum Gemmatimonadota; class Gemmatimonadetes; order Palauibacterales; family Palauibacteraceae; genus JARFPW01. The sequence continues at coordinate 26,890 of JBDHMQ010000004.1, forward strand.
TGGGCTGACCGGCTGGATGGGTGTCTCACGACTCGTGCGTGGGCAGGTTCTGGCGGTACGCGAGCGAGAGTACGTGCTGGCTGCCCGGGCTCTCGGTTATCGTCCGCTGCGCATACTGACGCGGCACATTCTGCCCAACGTCATGACGCCCGTTATCGTCGCGGCCACGCTCGGAATCGGAAACGCCATTCTGGCTGAAGCGGCCCTGAGCTACCTGGGATTCGGCATTCAGCCACCGACTCCGTCCTGGGGCACGATCATCCAATCGGGCGGTGACCGCATGCTCGACGCCTGGTGGATCACGACGTTTCCAGGCATCGCAATCGTGCTCACGGTAATGGCATTCAACCTGGTGGGCGAGGTCACGAACCTGCGCACCGACTTCAAGACAGAGAGCGGGCATGCACATGCCGTGCGGGGCGTTTCCTTCTCGCTCAGACCGGGTGAAACTTTGGGACTGGTAGGCGAGTCTGGCTGCGGGAAATCCGTGACCGCTTTGTCAATTCTGGGTCTGTTGCCCGGTCGGACGGCGACAACCCTCGAAGGTTCCAGCGTCCGGTTTCGCGGGGAGGAGCTTCTGGGTGCCTCTTCTTCACGCTTGCGCGAAGTCCGCGGGAGCGGCATCGGCATGGTCTTCCAGGAGCCTATGACCAGCCTGAATCCTGTTTTGCGGATTGGTGAGCAGGTGGCCGAAACCATTCGGGAGCACGAGGGCGGAAAGAGTGCGGCAGTTCGTGCACGCGTGGTCGACCTACTGGATCGGGTCGGGATTCCCGATCCGGATGTTCGGTACAATTCCTACCCACACCAACTGTCAGGTGGAATGCGTCAGCGGGTGATGCTCGCCATCGCCATCGCATGCGGTCCAGATCTGCTGATTGCTGACGAACCGACGACCGCTCTTGATGTGACCATTCAGGCTCAGATTCTCGACCTGCTCAGCGACCTGCAACGCGAAATGGGCATGGCGATGCTTCTGATCAGTCACGATCTCGGGGTCGTTTCCAGGGTGTCGGATCGCGTGGCCGTAATGTACGCGGGCCGGATCGTAGAGCGGGGACCGATTCCTGAGCTATTCGCTAATCCATCACATCCATACACAAAAGGACTCCTGCGGGCACTACCGCGTCTGGATGCACCGCCGGGCCCGCTGGAGGCGATTCCCGGGCAGGTGCCGGATCCGCACGAAGAGGAATCCGGATGTTCATTTGCGCCACGGTGTCCGGATGGTATGGAGCGATGTCGAATGCAGCTACCACCAGAGTTGGATACCCCGGTCGGGTCAGCGCGCTGTTGGCTTATGGATGCGGAGGGAGATTAGTCCGTCGCCGAATCCGGCTTACGCATGGTTTTGAACTGCTTGCGAAACTTTGCAACTTTCGGATCGATGACGATCCGGCAATACCCGTCATTCGGGTTGCGCACGTAGTACTCCTGGTGTCCGATCTCTGCACGGTAGAAAAATTCCAGCGGGACAACCTCAGTTACGACAGAGTTCTTCCACTCACCTGACGCATCCACAACCGCAACGGCTTCCTCCGCCGCACACGCCTGATTGCCGTCATGGGTCAGGATGATTGACCGGTACTGGGGTCCGACGTCGGCGCCCTGTCCGTTCAGGGTCGTAGGATCGTGGATCGCGAAGAACACGTGAAGCAAGTCGCGGAACGCGATTTCTGCAGGGTCGAAAACTACCTGAACGACCTCGGCATGTCCGGTATCCTTCGCGCACACCTGCTCGTACGTCGGATTCTCTATGTGACCCCCGGCATAACCAACGAAAACATCCTTTACGCCCCTCAAATCCCGGAAGATCGGCTCCAAGCACCAGAAGCATCCGCCACCCAGCGTAGCGAGTTCAGTCATATGTCACTTTCCTGTATGGCCACCACCAATTCCAACGGGTCGCGAAAGTAGAAAACCGGCCCACAATATGCTAGATTAAGGCAAACCTCCCGCATGCGGCTTGTCCGATAGGAGGTGGCCTGATGCTTACCATCGAGAAGATTCTCTTCCCGACTGATCTTTCTGAATCGTCACTCCAGGCACTGCCGCTCGCCACCCACCTGGCGGAACTGCACGGTTCTGACCTTCACATGTTCCACGCCTATGTAATGCACTCCCTGGCGGCGATAAATGATGACGACCTGTATCCCGGCGAGAGCGAGGCACGGTGGGCGCTTGAGGAGTCGGTTGCCGGCGTAACCTGGAACCGGGTTGTGCACAGCATCGGTCGAGCCGTGCATGCCGCACCAGCAATTCTGGAGTATGCGACCGAGCACGATATCGATCTCATCGTGATGGGGTCTCACGGCCGTCGCGGATTTCGGCGGCTCCTCCTCGGTAGCGTGACAGAGGAAGTTGTCAGGTTGGCAAAATCTCCGGTACTCGTCATTCGTGACGATCCGGATACGATCGCTCCTCTGACAATCGACCGGGTGTTGGTGCCCGTCGATTTCTCCCATCATGGGAGCATGGCCGCAAGCTACGGTCGCGAACTGGCATCGGCCTGGAAGGCGAACCTTGAACTGCTGCATGTCATGGAGCCTGCCCCGTATGCAGACGCGGAGCTGTCCTTTCCGCGATTGACGGACGAGGAGGAAGTCCGTTCGTTTGCCGAAGACCACCTCGCGGGCATAGCAGAGAACATGGGTATCGACCACCCAGCCTGTGTGAAGGTGGTGTCCGGATATGCGGCAGATGTGATTACTTCGGAAGCTGCCCGCGCTGACGGGACCGTGATCGTGATGCCCAGCCACGGGTATCGCGGGTTCGAGCGAATTCTACTTGGAAGCGTCACCGAACGAGTGCTGCGACGCGCTCCGTGTCCAGTGCTGGTGCTCCGGGCAGATGGAAAAGAGCTGCGGCCCAGGTCGGCTCTTCACGGCATGGAAGCAGTAGTTGGAGTTCATACGCCAGGAGGTTGAGGTGTACGAGCACTTTATTGTTCCCGTAGACCTGTCCGAGCGAAACACGGCGGCGGTCGAAACGGCGAAGGAGTTCGCGCTCCTGACAAATGGACGCGTCACGTTGCTGCACGTCATTGAGACACTTGATCTTCCGTACGAGGAGATGGCGGAGTTTTACAAACGTCTCGAAGATGAGGCTGCGACGAAACTGGACGGTGTCTGCGAAACACTGGTATCCTCCGGCCTGGAGTTCGAGCGGCATATTCTACTCGGTGATCCGGCCACGGAGATCGTCCAGTTTGCGGCTCAGTCGAGCGACTCACTCATCGTTCTTCGCTCGCACAGCGTCGATCCATCGGCACCGACGCACGGATGGGCCACGCTCAGCTATAAGCTGGCGATCCTCGCGACAACGCCCATTCTGCTTGTAAAGGATGGCGTTGCTGCCTGAGTCAGACTGTCAACGTGCGTGAGGCGATGTTATTACCTAGCGCATGTCAGTCGCCATGTTGGAACCGATCACCGCCGCAGACGGCGAGGTGCGCATCATTGACCAGACGCGCCTGCCGCACGAGTTCGTGCATCGATCGCTGAGCACGCTTGAGGACGCGGCGGAAGCAATCAGCACGATGCAGGTTCGCGGAGCACCGCTAATTGGGGTCACGGCAGCATACGGGATGGCCCTGGCGATGCGGTCCAACTCATCCGACGAGGGGCTCGCCGAATCAGCGGAGGTCTTGATCGCCACTCGACCCACCGCCGTAAACCTCAAACGTGTCGTAGATGCCGTGTGCAGTCTGCTGGAGGATACGTCTCCAGGCGAACGGGCGGACGTGGCGCTTCGCGAGGCGGATCGTCTTCTTGAAGAAGATATCGCAATGAATCGCGCCATCGGCGACCATGGCTTGCCGCTCATCGAAGCCATCGCCAGCACCAAAGACACTCCTGTGCAGGTGCTGACGCACTGCAATGCCGGGGCCCTCGCCACGGCCGGCTATGGTACGGCGACTTCATCGATGTACCGGGCATACGAGGCCGGGATCCCGCTGCATGTATGGGTGGATGAAACGCGGCCCCGGAACCAGGGATCGGCGCTGACTGCGTGGGAACTGGGCAAGGCCGGGATTCCGCATACCGTCATCGTAGATAATGCCGGCGGGCACCTGATGCAGAAAGGCCTCGTAGACATCTGTCTTGTCGGGACGGACAGGACTCTCGTGTCAGGTGATGTCTGCAATAAGATCGGCACATACCTCAAGGCCCTCGCGGCATTCGACAACGGCATTCCGTTCTACGCGGCGGTGCCTGGGCTGTCGATCGATTGGGAGTCTACCGACATGTCAACGGTACCGATCGAACAGCGTGACGGCCGGGAGGTAGCAGAAATTGCAGGCATTCGGCTGGTCCCTGACGGTACACCGACCGCGAATTACGGCTTCGACGTTACGCCGGCGCGTCTGATGACGGGTTTGATCACCGAGCGAGGTGTGTGCCCGGCCTCGGAAGAGGGCCTGCGTGACCTGTACCCGGAGCAGACAACGTGACTGAATTTGCGGTTCGCCGAGAGATCGTGGCGGCGGCTCGCCAACTGGAAGAGCGAGGGCTTACACAGGGAACCTCCGGCAACATCTCAGCGCGTTTCGGCGACGGAATGCTGATTACGCCGTCTGCCATTCCGTATGCCGACATGGTGCCTGGAGACCTGGTCGCCATGTCGTTTGACGGTACGATTCGGAATTCGCGACGAGGCCATCGGCCGTCCACGGAATGGCTGATGCATGCCTATATCCTCACTGGCGCACCAGACGTGAACGCGATCGTCCACGCGCACCCTCCGTCAGCGACCGCGCTATCGTGTCTGCGCCGGGACATTCCGGCGTTTCACTACATGGTTGCTGTGGCCGGTGGGACGGTAATCAAGTGCTCCGAGTATGCGACATTCGGTACGAGAGAATTGGCCGACGCCGCCATCCTGGCCCTGGGTGACCGGCGAGCTTGCCTGCTTGCCAATCACGGCATCATCGCGTGCGGGATGTCAGTGGCCGGAGCGCTCTCTCTCGCCGTGGAAGTGGAGGCCCTGGCCGAGCACTATACCCGGGCACTGTCCGTGGGAGAGCCGACTCTGCTCACGAGCGAAGAGATGGACAGGGTGATGGAGGAGTTCGAGAGTTACGGGAGGTAGGATTCTGGCTGCCTGGTCAGACTAGCGCCCGAGATATTCACCAAGGAAAGCCGGATTCTCCAGCGCCTCTTCAGGCGACCCAAGATCAATTACGTATCCGTCTCGCAACCATAGCACAGAATCAGCGTCGGGGAGCAGATTCTCGATTTCATGTCCGGTAACCAGAACAGCTGACCCACCGTCTGCCAGGTCACGCATCCGGGTCATCGCAGAGCCTCGATCGATCGGGCTCAGGTCGCGAAGCGGCTCGTCAGCGACCAAGACATCCGGCCTACGCAAGATAAGCCAGGCAAATTCTGCTCGTTTGCGCTCACCGGTAGAGACGTCGGCAATTCTCTCTCCTACAAGGTCTTCGAGGTGACTCTGCTCTACAACGTGCCAATAAGCTTTATCCGACCGACTGACAGCACGGAGCACTGTGGATATGCGGCTCTTCAAAGGCAGAAACCCGGTAGCCGGAAGATAAGAAAATCCCTGACGAGCCATCGCGGCCCAGCGTGGCCGCTCGAGGTACTCGCCGCGGAAGCGCACGATCCCCGAGTCAGCTTCGATGAGACCCACCAGGATTCGAACAAGGGTTGTCTTTCCCGCTCCGTTGCGGCCGACCAGAAAGGTGATCCCTGTCTCAAGGCGGAGAGAGGCGGCGCGTAGCACAACGGTGGTTCCAAACCGCTTACCCATTGAATCTGCCGACAGAATGCTACTCATAATGCTGAAACAACCCAGAAGAACGCGAACTCAGCAACTAAGGCCCCACCGAAAGCAAGACCAATGGTTGCGAGCCGACCGCACCCGAGGTTGGCGATATACTCGCGTTGCCTGGATCGGCCAAATTCGAAATCGACGAGCCAGGTCACGGATAGCGCTACAAAGACGGTCGCTTTGAATCCGGTCAGCAGCAGGCTATCCAGCCACCAACCCACACCCCTGAGAAGAAGCGGCGCGATGAGCCAGATTCCCACCCGCGTCACCAACCAACCCCGAATGGTCTCCCTGGCAATGACTGCCAGCAGCCCATCTACCCCACGGTCGGAGCCGTGCCTTCCTTCGCGTCCTGAAGTGCCCGCCATACCCGATCCGGGGTGAACGGGAGACGGTCAATTCGTACGCCGACGGCGTCGTAGATCGCGTTGGCGATCGCGGGCAACGACGGATGAAGTGGGCCCTCGCCGGCTTCCTTTGCGCCATATGGACCCTCGGGGTCATTCGCCTCAACAATCAGCGGAATGAATTCCGGGCAATCGAGCGACGTCGGAATGCGGTAGTCGAGCAGGGACGGGGCGTTGTGCAGGCCGCCTTCGGGAGTCCCCCGCTTCACGAGCTGCTCCTCCATCAGCGCCTCAGCAAAGCCCATGTACGCCGACCCCTCCATCTGACCCTCCACGAGCATCGGATTCAAAGCTTTTCCGCAGTCGTGGGCGACCCAGATTTTTTTCACATCGACGAATCCGGTGTCTTCGTCTACCTCGACCTCAGCCACGTGCGCGGTGAAGCTGTACGCAGGCGACGCCCCGATTGTGCCGCCGCGATAGTCCCCGTGGACGCCCTCTTTCGGCGTGTTGTAGTGGCCAACGGCGCCGAGCGTACCGTGTTGCGCCTCCGCAAGCATGAAGGCCTGCGCGATCGGTATCTGTTCGTCGCCGGCAAACGCCCACCCGTCTGCGAGCCGAACGTTTTCGGGTACGCATCCGAACTCTGCTGCGACGGATGCCCTGATTTTTGCGTTCAACTCGCGGCAGGCCATGACGACGGCGTTCCCCACCATCAGCGTCTCGCGCGACGAATAGGCGCCGAGATCGACAGGTGTGAGATCAGTATCCGCGCTGTACACGCGTACATACTCGATCGGGACACCCAGTTCCTCACATGCGATATAAGCCATGGTGGAATCAGATCCCTGTCCGATTTCAGAGGCGCCGTGCAGCACGGTTACGCGTCCGGAGCGCTCGACCTGAACCTGCGCGGAGGCCTGCGGCATGTCGTTGGGATAGATCGGATAATTCGTGCCTGAAATGTAGCACGATCCCGCGATCCCGAGACCCCGGCCGTGCTCCATCTTGCCGTATCGAGCCTTCCAATCACATGCCTCCTCGACCTTCTCGAGACATTCGAGGAACCCGTTCGACTGCACGCGAAACTCATTCACGGTACGTCCGACGCCCATGAAATTCCGGCGGCGTAATTCGATGGGATCGATGCCGAGTTTCTCCGCCAGTTTGTCCAACGAGATCTCGAATCCGAACCTGGGCTGCACGGAGCCATGCCCGCGCTTGGGCCCACAGGGCGGCTTGTTCGTATACACGCGGGTCGCGTCGAACCGGTATGTGTCGACATCGTACGGCGCCATCAGCAACTGTCCGCTGTAGTACGCCGTCACGAGCCCGAACGAGGCGTAGGCGCCTCCGTCGAGCAGTAGTTTGCCGTCCACCGCCTTGATGTGGCCGTCCTTTGTCGCCCCGACCCGGTACCACATGTCCATGGGGTGCCGGCCACGGTGCGAGTAGAACAGCTCCTCGCGCGTGTACAGGATCTTTACGGGACGGCCCGTCCGAATGGCGAGCAGGGCGACCGCGAACTCCAGGTCAAACGGTTCTGACTTTCCGCCGAACGCGCCGCCCACAGCAGGCTGAACGACGCGGACTTCCGCCACGTCCAGGTCAAGAACTCTCGCCAGTTCGCGATGCAGGTAGTGAGGTACCTGGGTGGACGACCATACTTCGAGGAGCCCGTTCATATTCCTGCGAGCGATCGCGCAGTGCGGCTCGATCGGCGCATGGGTGGTTCCATGGAAGTAGTACTCGCCCTCCACGGTTACCTCTGAGCCGTCCATTGCATCGTCCACTTCGCCAAATTCGAGATGGACGTGCTTCGTCACGTTTCCGTTGCGCCCCTCTTTCTTCGGCTCGTGAACAGGGTGATCGGATGGTTCCAGCGCCTCTTCTGCTTC
>JBDHMQ010000005.1:0-23369 GCA_039656095.1 Gemmatimonadota bacterium
TCGACGAGATCCGTACGGAGTTCGTCGGGGCAGGTGCCTGCCTTGGTCGAGCGCCCGGGAGTCCCGAAGATCTTCCGGAAGTTCAGTTGCGTATCGGCGTAAGATCCCAGGACAAAAAAGCAGTCGAACGGTTTACGCGAGAGATTGCTCCTCTGATTCTTGCCGGGCCTCCAAGCGTCACGGGGTTCGCGGGCGGACGGCCACGAGTGCAGGAAGTCATGGCCTACTGGCCCGCCCTGATTGATCGCACGGCGGTTGAGTCTGAATTGCGAGTAGACGTAATCGAGGCGGCCTCATGAAAATTCCTTTAGGCGACGTGGCATTCGCTCGGTCGGGCGACAAAGGGGACACGGCAAACATTGGTGTAATCGCGATCGCAGAGTCTGCGTATCCACATCTTGTAGAGACGGTTACGGCGGACGAGGTCAAGCGATACTTTAGTGGTGTATGCCGGGGCCGGGTCGAGCGTTTCGAGCTTCCGAACCTGTTCGCCCTGAACTTCCTGCTCCATGAGTCCCTGGGCGGTGGCGGTACTGTCTCGCTGATGCTTGACGCTCAAGGAAAGACGTTTGCTGCAGGACTTCTCGGCCTCGAAATCGATGTTCCTGAGTCTGTCGTCGAAGAGTGTCGCCGTGTTGTAACGGGTGAGTCTCCGGCACGCAGCCCGGTCATACTGGAGGACTCGGAGAATGGGTGATCTGCTCAGAATAGAGGGTGGCGTTTCCGAAGGAGTCGTCCGGATCGTGCTCAACCGGCCGGATCGCCGTAATGCCCTTAATGAACGGATGGTCGCCGAGTTGACCACTGAGTTGTCACGGTTGGATGCTGACGATGATGTGCGCGTCGTGGCGCTGAGCGGGGCCGGGCCGGATTTTTGCGCTGGCGCAGATCTCCGGGAGGTGCGAGCCTCGATTGAATCGGGGGTGCTTGCGAGTCTGGCCGACGCTGAGGCTCTCGGTAACTTGTTCGTGACCATGCGCCGCATGAAGAAGCCGATCGTCGCGGTCGTTCAGGGCAGGGCGCTGGCCGGCGGCTGCGGACTCGCGACAGCCTGCGACCTGGTTTTGGCCGCACGGAGTGCCTCATTCGGGTATCCCGAGGTCCGGTTGGGGTTTGTGGCTGCGATGGTCATGGCCATCTTGCGCCGATCGATGGGAGAGTCGAGAGCGTTTGAGTTGGTGGCTCTCGGTGAGACACTGGATGCGCAGACTGCGGCCGAATATGGGATCGTAAACAGGGTGTATTCGGACGACAGTTTCGATGATCAAGCTACGGCGTTCCTGGCAGAACTGGCATCGCGGAGTTCTTCGGCCGTTTCGCTCTCCAAGCGCCTGCTTTACCAGATTGACGGAGCTGATTTCGAGGCGGCGATTCGCGCAGGGGCTCAGGTCAATGCGCTGGCCAGGCTGACCGACGATTGCCAGGACGGAATCGACCGGTTTCTGGGTAACAAGTGATTAACTGAGACGGGATAGCAGACTTCGATGAATGACACATCCGCAACTGGTGCTCCACGTACCGTTCGCTCTCTTCCATTAGCCATCGCAATCGTGCTTGGCGTTGCGGGTGGCCGATTGATGCTGGGTGGATCGGCGAGCGCTATTTCGTCGGGTATCGTGTTGATCGTTGCCGGCCTTGGTGGGCTCGGTGTGGCTTTCGGTTCTTTGCCATTCGGACCCTCTCAAGAAGGGCCGATCGATCTGAGCACCAGAATCGGGCTCGGATTGCTGGGAGGATTGCTGGCGGGCCTGCTGCACGGCGTCATGACGGAGGCGGTCGGTTGGCTGGGCCTGACTTCTGCTCTTGGTGCCGGGATTGATGTCGCCCTGTCGCCCATGGAGTGGTGGAGTCGGTCGATGCTGGGGAGCGTCTGGGGTCTGATCATGGGCCTGGTGTGGCCGTTCTTGCCCGGCAGCGGTCACATGCAACGCGGAGCTGCGTTTGGACTCCTCCTGGCTATCTGGCAGTTGTTTTTCGTTTACCCGTTCGTGCTTGAACTGGGTGTGGCCGGAGTCGACGTGGGCCTGGGAGTAGTTCCATTCGTGTTGGTTGGTCTGGTGGTTTCGGGAGTCGTCGCGGGCCAGGTGATCGGTTGGGGTGGGAAAACGGACCTTGCGCCATTGAGCGCCCAACTGGTGGACTGAGCCGGAGGGCGCGCCCCGCGCCCTCCGACCCAAGGCGATTCCAGCTACTCGAAACGCTTGCACCCATCCATGCAGCCCTCATAGAAGGCCTCGCAGTATTCGCGGTCGTCAGGGAGAGCTTGCTCGCACATCATCCGATAGGATTCGCAGTAGAGCCAGCAACGGGACTGCTGCCAACACGAACAGGCTTGCTACCAGTACATGTAATCTCTTCATCGATCCTCCTCTGTGTGAATCGGGTTCGGGTATCGGAACACTCGTACGATTTACAGATGCGCGATCCCGCAACCGGCGAGACAGCCCACGATGTAGGCGTTGCACCAGGTCGATGTAACATCATCGCACTTCTCGGCGGCCTTATCTCCGCAGTAGTTGACGCATTCGACGGTGTCTTCCTTCGCCGTCCTGGCATCCGCGCCGGGTGGACTTCCGGCCAGGGTAATGAGTGCGGCCAAACCCAGGATCATTTTTCTCATGTGTTGTCTCCTTCTGACGGCTAATGGAGTTCTGCTGCTGACCCCTTGCGGGTCGCTGCAAACGCCTGATCAATCGCGATCAGGTCACCTGTCTGGAGTGGACCAATCCTCACTAGTTGAAGCTGCCCCTCAGCCAGCAGCAGCGTCGTTGGCACGGCGCGGATCCGAAACCGGTCCAGAAGTATCGAGAGTTCTATGGCGGTCACGGGTTCGGCCATCGGTATTCTTCTGTTCAACCAGACTACGGCGGCGCTATCTGACTCGAGTCCCAGTGCCAGGAGTCGAGCGCCGATGGATTGGGCGATCCTTCGCCATTCAGGGGCCACTCGCTCGCAGACATCACAGGTAGACTGAAAGACGATGACCAGCGTCGGATCCGCTCCGGTAAGCGGAATCGTGTCACCTGTTGAGATTGTTCGCAGCAGCAGGGGCTTACCAAGTGACTCGCCTGGGTCGAGCCGTGCATGCTCAGCGATGGCGGGTCGGATCCGGTCGTTCACAAACACAGTCACTGCAGTCAATGCAATGGTCGCCGTCGCAACGTTGAGCAAAGAATCGCGTGATATTCGCATGTCCTCGGCGTCTCCTTTCGACGGGTTGAGGTCGCAGTGTCGACTGGCGGCTCAACAGGGAATCAACGGGCATACGCGCCGATGAGAATTGATTGAGTGCGTGGCGGAATCCTCCCGGGGTGAAGAACTCATCAGTCATCGCGCACCACATTCTCCGGACCACGTTTGGCCACACATCATTTCGTGCCGGCCAGGAAGACATTGTGAATGCGGTCGCTTCAGGTCGGGATGTGCTTGCAGTTCTTCCGACCGGAGCCGGCAAGTCAATCTGTTATCAGGTTCCGGCGCTGATGGGTTCGGGTCCAACTCTGGTGGTGTCGCCACTCATTGCACTGATGCAGGACCAGGTAGCTGCACTGCAGCTCAAGGGCGTCACGGCTGTAGCACTTACCTCGGCGAGCTCGTCCGGCGACAGGCGTTCCGCAGCTGCTAACCTGAGGGCGTATCAACCTTCCCTCGTTTATGTGGCCCCTGAGAGGCTGGCGTCGGATTCATTCCGTCAATTGACGTCGAAGGTAAGAATGTCTCGAATCGTCGTAGATGAGGCCCACTGCATCAGCGAGTGGGGACACGATTTTCGTCCCGACTACCGGGCGATCGGAGCATTCGCGGACTCGGTGGGTCGCCCGGCGATCGCCGCATTTACGGCAACCGCGACGCCGGCGACTCGGACTGATATCGAACGCCAACTGGGACTCCGGCATCCGGTTCGCACCGTTCAGTCCGTCGATCGTCCCAATCTGCGGTGGGAGGTGGTTCGTCCCAACGAAGCGAAGGAGGCCTTCGACCATGTTGCCCGGGGGGTCGGACACCGGGGCGAAGGAGCTGCTCTGGTCTACGTTCCGACGAGGGCTCTAGCTGTTGCGGTCGCTGCTGCGTTGCGCCGTGCCGGACAGCCGGCCGAGGCGTACCATGCCGGCTTACCTGCCCCTCGTCGGGCGCTCGTGCAGTCGAACTTCCTCTCAGCGCCACGTGGCGTAATCGTGGCGACCTGCGCATTCGGCATGGGCATCGACCATCCCGGTGTAAGGCTGGTTGTCCACTTTGGCATGCCCGGGGCTCTCGAAGCCTATGTTCAAGAGGCCGGGCGAGCCGGACGGGACGGTTTGTCAGCCCGATGTCTGCTCATCGTGCAGCGACAAGACGTTGTTCTGCATCTGAAACGACTGCGTGCCCTCGGTCGGCCTAGTCGAGCGAGATCTCGCACTCGCCTCGTCGCCATGCGAGGCTATGTCAATGAACGAATCTGCCGCCGGGCAGCGATCGCGCGTTGGTTCGGGGAACGGCCACCTGACTGCGGCGGCTGTGACTTGTGTCGCCGATAACGACCTGTCGTTCTGGACGCCGGGCAACCCCACGGGACTCGCGCGCGTCCATTGATATGGTCGAATCAATGAAACATTGGACTCTGTGGAGGAAAAGATGTTGGGAATGACTTTTGGCAGACTCTGTCGGCCCATTGGCGCCATGGCGGCCCTGGTCGTGTCCGTACTGTCAGCAGCGCCGGTACTTGCGCAACAGGCCGTCGAATTTGGCGAGCCGGAAGCACAGTCGGCGGAACCGTTCAGCAATATAGCGGGGCTGCGAACATTGTCTGACGGTACACTCTGGGTGAGCGATGGGCTGGAGGGGCGGTTACTCATGGTGTCGCGAGATCTCGCTACTTCACGGGGGGTTGGTCGCGAGGGCGCTGGTCCCAGGGAGTATCGTACTCCCGACGCGCTGTATGCCATGGCGGCTGACACGACACTGATGATGGACCTCGGCAACGGCCGGCTGGCGGTTCTGGCGCCGGACGGAGCCATCGTGCGGACATTCCCGATGGTAAGCGGCGATGGTCCGCAGATGCGAATGATGATTCCGGGCGCCGTAGATGAAAACGGTCGCGTATTCTTCCGCGGAATGGGCATGATGCGTGGCGGAGTTCCCGATTCAGCTGGCGTCCAGGTTTTCGATCCGGATTCGGAATCGGTGAGTGATCTCGCTCAAGTCAAACTACCGGAGATGAAAACACAAAACTCTGGTGGAGCCAACAACCAGCGCACCATGATCAGCCCGATTCCACTGTCTCGACAGGATGTCTGGACGGCATCCCCCTCCGGTGACTTGATCGTCGCACGCTCGAATGACGGTGCCTACTGGTTGGAGACATTTGACGGGAATGGAATGGTTCGCGGACCTGACATCTCGTATCAACCGATTCGAATTCGCAACGGAGACAAGGACGAGTGGCTCGCCTCACGCGGCAGTGGTCTCAACGTTGGAGTGGATATCGACAACGGTCAGCGCCGCACATCGTTCAGCCGTGGCGGTGGAGCTCCTGAAGCTGACCCGGCTGACTTCGAGTGGCCTGAGACGAAACCGGCATTCCCCGCCTCGTCAATGCGCGTGGCCTCTGACGGCAACACCTGGTTGCGGAGACACTCTCCGGCCGGACACGCGACACTGTACGACGTACTCGATGCCTCAGGCCATCGAATAGGATCTGTCCGGCTTCCCGAAGGCAGAACTCTGCAAGGTTTTGGAGACGGTGACGTCTACCTGAGTCGCACAGACGATCTGGACTTTGTCTGGCTCGAACGGTACGCCATGCCCATGCTTTAGGGTCCGGCAAGCCATTTGCCGGTTGCCCGCCGGGTCCGCCATCCTATCTGGCGGACCCGGACCTCTGACGTTTCCGGATCTACGCCGGAGACGTACGTTAGCTTCGCCTCGATGTGAGATTACGGGGTCGGGACACGGGTTCCGTCGCCGCCCGATTGAACTTACCATTTCATTGAACTGTATATATGACGGGTCTTGACCTGTATTTGGAAGATCATCATCGCATGCTGAGGGAGATGGTACGCGAATTCGCGGAAACCGAGATTGCACCCATCGCCGCTGAGTATGACGAATCGGAAGCATTTCCGTGGAGTTCGGGCGCAAAAATGGCCGAACTCGGCCTGTTTGGAATTCCGTGGCCGGAGCGCTACGGAGGGGCCGATATGGACCTCATGGCTGCCGTTATCGTTGCAGAGGAATTGGCTCGAATCGATGCAAGTCATTCGATCATGGTCGGCGCCCATACATCGCTGGCGGCATATCCAATTTTCGGTTGGGGTACGGAAGAACAGAAGGATCGCTACCTTACGCCTCTGGCCAGCGGCCAGGTCCTGGGCGGATTTGGGCTTACGGAGCCGGGATCCGGGTCCGATGCCAGCGGAATGCTGACCACAGCGGTCAAGCAGGGTGCGAAGTACATGCTCAACGGCCAGAAGACCTGGATTACGCACGCTGGTGTTGGGGAAGTGTTTGTCGTTGCTGCCGTGACTTCCCCGGGCAAGGGAAATAAGGGCATCAGCGCATTCATTCTGACAAAGGAAACGTGCGACCTCGAAACGGCGGTAGACCTTGGATTCGGGCATAGCACAGACCTCGAACCGATGCCCGGTCTGCAGGCTGGCCAGAAGCTGAGGAAGCTCGGGTGGAACGCGTCAGATACGCGCGAATTGATCCTCGATAATGTTGAAGTGCCGGCAGAGAATCTGTTGGGCGCTGAGGACGAGGGATTTCGAGTATTTCTGGACACGCTCGATGGGGGTCGAATTGGTATCGCCGCCCATGCGCTTGGGATTGCTCAAGGTGCGTTCGAACTCGCGCTGCGATACACGAACGAGCGTGAACAATTCGGTCAGCGGATTAACCAGTTTCAGGGAATTCAGTTCAAGTTGGCCGATATGGCGACCCGCATCCATGCGTCACGGCTGATGACGTACCACGCGGCCTGGTTGCGGATGAATGACCAGCCGCACAAGAAGGAAGCGTCCATGGCAAAGCTCTTCGCGTCGGAGACGGCCATGGATGTGGCAATCGATGCCGTACAGTTGCACGGCGGCTACGGATACTCTCGTGAGTACGCCGTAGAGCGCATGATGCGCGACGCGAAGATTACAGAAATTGGTGAGGGCACCAGCGAGATACAACGAATTGTGATCGCCCGGGAGCTCCTCAAGAGTCTGACCAACTGAGGCGTCGCACCAGCGACATCCCAGTTGCCAGCAAAACGACAGAAACCTTCGGATCACCGACGTGTGAGCCGGAGAGAGGACAAAAATGCGTAGGGAAATAGTGATCGATGCGGCCGGGGCCGAAACCCGGGTCGCAATCGTTGAGGATGGACGGCTTGTCGAGCTCATGCACGAACGCGATGACGAGCGGCGGATGGTTGGGGATATTTATCTGGGCCGCGTTGAAGCGGTCCTGCCCGGAATCCAGGCAGCGTTCGTAGACATCGGAACCGAGAAATCGGCGTTTCTTCATGTGTCGGACTTACAGGAAGACGACGACGATGATGACGGTGATGATGCAAACGGAAACGGCGGCTCCAGAAATCGCCGCCACCGCAAATACCCTCCAATTCAGGACCAGCTTGATCGAGGACAGGAAATTCTCGTCCAGGTCACCAAGGAGCCGATCGGTACCAAGGGTCCGCGTGTAACGAGTCAGATTTCGATGCCTGGCCGGTTTATCGTGTATATTCCTGGTGGGTCCAATGTTGGGGTGAGTCGCAAGATCGGTGATCGTGAACAGCGTGTTCGCCTGCGGGAATTGGCCCGGGATGCTTTAGGCAAGAAGAGCGGGGGTCTGATAGTTCGAACGGTCGGCGAGGAGTTGACCAAGAAGGCGTTGCAGGACGAATTATCCGGGTTCCGAAAGACGTGGGACAAGATCCAGCGGCGGGCGAAGAGCATGAAAGCGCCGGCGGTCGTCCATCAAGAAGCTGAGATGACCTCAGGTCTGATCCGAGACCTGTTCAGCGGAACTGTGAATCTGCTCACGGTAAACACCAAGGAACTCGCCCATCAAGCGAAATCTTATCTGGGCCGGGTGAGTCCCGAATTGCTCGACCGTGTAAAGTTTTTTGATGATGACCGGCCAATCTTCGAGGCGTTTGGGATAGAGGATGAGATTCAGGCGGCATTTCGTCGTCGTGTCGACCTGAAGTCGGGTGGGTACATCATAATCGAGCACACGGAAGCGCTTGTCTCGATCGATGTAAACACCGGCAGCTACACAGGCCGAAAGGATCCGTCGAAGACAATCCTTCGCACAAATATGGAAGCCGCTGCGGAAATTGCCCGTCAGCTTCGTTTGCGGGATATCGGCGGGATCATCGTGTGTGATTTCATCGATATGGACGATAAGGGAGACCGGGATAAGGTCCTGAACGAGATGCGGAACCATGTGGGGCGCGACAGGGCTCGTTCAAAACTGTTCGATATTTCGGACCTTGGACTCCTGCAGCTGAGTCGCCAGCGCGTGCGACCAAGCCTCATTCAGATGATGACACAACCGTGCGAGAGTTGTGCTGGTACAGGTCGGGTGCTGAGTCCGGATACCGTTGTGCGGAGAATCGAGCGCACGATTCTCCGCGCTCGATCGGAGGGCGAAAAACGGGCGTTGATGATTCGCGTACACCCGGGAGTTGCACTCTATCTGCTCGAATCGGAACCGAGATTGCTCCAGGAACTGAGCCGCGAAGTTGGCTTCAAGCTCGACGTTCGGGACGATCCAATTATGGGCAGGGACGAGTATCGTCTGCTTGCGGCTCCAGCAGATACGGATGTGACGGCGAAGTACGCGGTACACTGATTGACAGGCAGAGTTACTCTAATTATTGTTAAAGGCTCTGATAAAGTTGGCTCTTGAACCGAGATAATACGCAGATGTACGCCATATTTGAGGCGAAAGGCAAGCAGTTTCGGGCGGTCCCGGACTTGAAGCTCCGGATCCCGAGCCTGGCTGCAGAACCCGGAGACCGGGTCACTTTCGACACAGTACTGCTGGCGCAGGCCAGCGAGGGGCAGGACGTGCTTGTGGGGCGGCCAGCGCTCGACGGCGCGTCGGTTGCCGTTGAGGTGCTTCGCCACGGCAAGGGCGATAAAATCATCGTCTACAAGATGAAGCGCCGGAAGGGATACAGGCGCAAGCAGGGCCATCGGCAGAAGTTTACCGAAGTCCGGGTCGTGGACATTGAGTTGGGTAGCGGGAAGTCTGCGCCGCGAAAGGAAGCACCCAAGGCCAAGGCTGAGAGTGCTCCGGCAGCAAAGGCAGCAGCGCCGAAGGCAGCGCCGAAGGCTAAGTCCGCGCCCAAGGCTAAGTCCGCACCTGCTGACGTCGCGCCGAAGACAGCCGAAATCGATGCGACGCCAACTGCGCGTCAGCTTGCTGAAGAATCAGGAATCGACCTTGCGACGATCAAAGGATCTGGTAAAGAAGGTCGAATTCTCAAGAGTGATATCGATGCCGTGATTAAGGCACAGGGAGGAGCGTGAGGCATGGCGCATAAAAAAGGCGTAGGCTCCAGTCGCAATGGTCGCGACAGCAATCCCAAGTATTTGGGTGTAAAGCGCTACGGTGGTGAGTTCGTGACGGCCGGCAACATCATTGTCCGCCAGCGCGGTACCCGCATCCACCCGGGTCGGAACGTAGGCCGGGGTAACGATGACACGCTGTTTGCTTTAATTGACGGCAATGTCACTTTTGCAAACCAGCGCGGTGGCCGAAAGATCGTGAGCGTACTCGCCGGATAGGTTTCGCGGCCCAAACGACGAAGTGCTGTGGCCCCGATCGGTTTGTCCGCTCGGGGCCCGGTTACGTCAGGATCCCTTGAACTCTGCCTGACGCTTGTTGAGGAATGCGTCCACGCCCTCGTTCATGTCATCCGTCGAGAACAACAGGCCGAACCAGGCCCGCTCGAACTTCAAACCCTCGTCAAGCGGCATCCGGCGTGCGGCGAGGATGGACTCCTTGGCCGCCTGGAGCGCCATCGGAGAACGAGATGCCATCGTCCGCGCCAATTCCAGTGTAGAATCACGCAAGTCTTCCGGCTCGAACACTTTCTCTACGAGACCGATCCGCTCGGCCTCGGACGCTGAAATGATTTCTCCCGTCATGATCATCTTCATCGCCTGACCTTCACCAACGAGACGGGGAAGCCGCTGCGTGCCACCACCCCCCGGAATAATGCCGAGGTTGATTTCCGGCTGGCCCAACTTTGCGCGGGACGACGCTACACGGATGTCGCATGCCATCGAGAGCTCGCAACCGCCGCCGAGGCAATAGCCGTTGATCATGGCGATGATGGGCTTCGGGAATTCTTCCATCGCTGAAAAGATATTTCCCCGTTGCATAGCACGATATTGATCAACCGGAGCCATTCCCTCGAACTCCCCAATGTCCGCTCCGGCGATGAAAGCCTTTTCTCCGGCACCCGTGAGAACGACGACCCGAACGTCATCATCATCCCGTAATTCAGCCAATGCGGCGAACAGGGCGCGCCGAACTTCCAGATTGAGGGCATTCAATTTTTCCGGGCGATTGAATGTCACCATCGCCACATGTCCGTCGAGCTTTTCTACAAGCAGCACGTCACTCATTATTTTTGACCTCCTCACCAATCATAGAATCCACGACCCGTCTTCTTTCCCAGCCGTCCTTCTTCCACCATCTGCACGAGTAAATCCGGCGGTCTGAAACGGTCTCCCAATTCCTGATGCAGGTACCGGGCGATTTCCAGCCGCACGTCCAGACCCACGACATCCGTCAGCCGCAGCGGACCCATCGGATGGCGGTACCCGAGCTCCATCGCCCGGTCAATGTCCTGTGGAGAAGCTACGTCTTCTTCGACCATGCGTATTGCCTCGAGGCCCAGGGCGATTCCGAGTCGTGACGATGCGAATCCCGGGGAGTCGCGCACGATGATCGGCGTCTTTCCGAGACATTCAGCGAATTGCCTCGCCTGCTCCACGACCCGTTCGGTCGTCCGCACCCCGCGCACCACTTCAACCAGTGCCATGATATGGACAGGATTGAAGAAGTGAAGGCCTACGACTCGCTCCGGTCCGTCAATGCTTGCTGCGAGTTCACTGATCGACAGCGACGACGTGTTCGAAGCGATGATCGTCGTGGGTAGAACTTGCTCGGCAACGCTGCGAAGAACGGATTTCTTGAGCTCAAGTCGCTCAGGAACCGCCTCAACTACGAGGCCGACACCGTCAAGCGCCGTATTCAAATCGGTGGTAGCGCTGAATCGACTCAGAGCGTCGTCGCGGTCGGCCGCATCGACTTTCCCGAGCGCCACTCCCTTATCCAGATTCGCCCGAACCGTCTCGACAGCCTGATCCAGGATACCGGTTTCGATATCGAACAGCCGGGTCTCAAATCCGGCGAGCGCCGCTACATGGGCGATGCCCCGTCCCATAGTACCTGCGCCCAGAACTGCAACGGGCCCCTCAAGCTGGGGGACGGACTCGCAGCTCATGAATGTCGCTCGTCGAACGGTGTCTTGCCGATCGCATAATTCCGCTCAACGGGTCGGCGCCGCACGATCTCAATTGCTTCGAAGCCCATTTCTTCCGCTCGGAGATTGGGTGCCGGTTCAAATGCACTTGTAAAAAGTCTGATTTCGGTCAGTCCCATATCGCGGGCCCACAGGTGGGCTGCTGCCAGAAGACGCCGGACATTACCATGGCCTCGTGCTTCTGGTCGGACGAAGGGGGCCTGTAGTCGACCATACCGGGGAGGATCAAAGTAGCCGGTGTTGTCTTCGACAAAGCAGGTCAACATGCCATCGAGTCCACCGGTCTGACCGGGAATGACGAACACGCACGAATCCTGGCCCTTCACATGCTGCTCAAACACCTGGCGGCGTTTCTGCAGTCCGTCCTCCCGGCTGAGTTGGTACGACGGGTTGGCCCGGTTAACGCGTATGTAATGAGCCCATAGAGCGAGGAGCTCATTAATATCGTCAGGGGTTGCCTCGCGTACCGGAACGTCGGCCATCATGCCCCGAATCGTGGAGATCGCTTCTCAACAAACGCCCGCGTGCCCTCAAGCGCATCATCCGACCGGAAACACTCGTTCTGAGCCATGGATTCGAAGTCCAGCATTTCGTCCAGCGTTGCTCCCCAACTCTTCTGGAGCGCCTGCTTGGCAAGCGCCAGAGACAGTGATGGCTTCTCGGCGAGTCGCTGCGCCCAGTCGTTGGTGACGGACTCGAGCTCGTCGTGCGGGACGACGCGGTTCAGCAGACCGATGCGCTCTGCTTCGTGGGCCGCGATCATCTCGGCGAACAGAAACAACTCGGCGGCCTTCGCCTGGCCCACAAGACGCGGTACGATCCAGGTGCCGCCCCAGTCAGGATGCAGCCCGATTCGATTGAACGTCTGCCCGATGGAAGCCCGGTCGGAGGCGATGCGTAGATCACAGGACAACGCCATGTTTGCGCCTCCTCCGGCGGCCGGACCGTTGAGTGAGGCGATCACCGGCTTTTTCATACCGACGATCGCCTTGATCGTCCGGCGACCGGCTTCGACGAGTGCGTTTGCCTCATCGTACTGCCCGTTCTCCAGCAGACTCGCCATGTACTTGACGTCTGCACCGGCGCAGAATGCTCTCCCACGTCCGGTCAGGATCACGACGCGTACGCTCTGGTCAGCGCCAAGCGTTTCAAGTCCCCTGGCGATGTCGTCCCGCATTGCTCCGGAGAACGAGTTGAGCTTGTCCGGCCGATTCAACACGAGTCGGCCGATCGGGCCGTCGGTCTCGACCAACACCTGCGGCTCGGTGCTCATGCTGAGTCGCCCGACTCCAGATGCAGAATCGTCGCTATGCCCTGGCCGACGCCGATGCACATCGTGACCAGCCCTGTTTGCGCATCGCGGCGCACCATTTCGTGCACGAGCGATGTGGTGAGTCGTGCTCCCGTGCAGCCAAGCGGATGCCCCAGGGCGATGGCCCCTCCGTTCACATTTACGATCGCGGGATCCAACTCCAGCTCACGCATACACGGAAGTGCCTGGGCTGCGAATGCTTCGTTGAGCTCGACGAGATCAAGCTCCGCGGCCGAAAGTCCGGCCCGCGCCAGGGCTTTGCGGACGGCTGGCACCGGTCCGATTCCCATGCAGGCAGGATCCACACCGGCCACCGCAGAGGATCCGACACGGGCCATCGGGTTCAGACCCAGGTCTGCGGCGGCTTCGCGGCTCACGACAAGCAGAGCGGCGGCGCCGTCGTTGATGCCGGACGCGTTCCCTGCCGTTACCGAACCACCCTCCTTGAATACGGGACGGAGCCCTGCGAGACCTTTGTCGACAACTTCCGGCCTCGGGTGCTCGTCCCGGTCAACGATCGTTGGCGGGCCTTTTCGCTGAGGTACCTCAACGGGAACGATTTCTGCGGCGAACACATTTTCCTCCAATGCACGCGCCGCCCGCCGTTGACTCTCGATTGCGAATGCGTCCTGATCATCACGCGACACACTGTAACTCTCCGCGACGACCTCAGCCGTTTCGCCGAGTCCGATCGTCCACTCTTTCGGCATGCGCGGATTCGTGAACCGCCAGCCGATCATAGTGTCTGCTGAGGCCGGGACACCGCGGGAAAACGGGCGGTCGGGCTTCAGCATTACCCATGGAGACCGCGTCATGCTTTCGACACCTCCGGCGATGAATACATCGCCCTCGCCCGCCCGAATCGCGTGCGCGGCTGAAACAACAGCCTGGAGGCCGGAACCGCACAGGCGGTTCACGGTCTGGCCCGCTACCTCAACCGGCAGGCCTGCAAGAAGCGCAGCCATGCGAGCCACGTTGCGGTTGTCTTCGCCGGCCTGGTTCGTACATCCCATGATGACGTCTTCGATGCGGTCGACAGGTACTCCGGACCGGTCCACCACAGCCCTGATTGCAATGGCCAGAAGATCGTCGGGGCGTACTGTTGCGAGTGCTCCGCCGTGCCGGCCAACGGGTGTGCGAACCGCCGCACAGATCACGGCATCACGGGCCGATGGTGCAGGCATCAATCGATGGCTACCCAGACACTCTTCGTCTGGGTGTATTCCTGAAGGGCGATTTCACCGAGATCCCGTCCGAAACCAGATTTCTTGAACCCGCCAAACGGAGAACCCGGATCGTAGCGGTTGTACGTATTTACCCACACCGTTCCAGCCTGGACATCGCGTGCGAATCGATGAGCCTTTCCGATGTCACGCGTCCATACTCCCGCGGCCAATCCGTAAATCGTCCGGTTGGCGATATCGATGGCATCGTCGATGTCCTCAAACGCGAGCGTGGCAAGAACCGGCCCGAATATCTCTTCCTGTGCAATTCGCATGTCAGAGTCAACGTGGTCGAATACCGTTGCCTCTACGAAGTAACCACGCCCGTCTACTGATGCCTGGTTCCCGCCGGCGACCAGTGTGGCCCCGTCTTCGCGTCCCGCCTCGATGTAGCCAAGTACCTTGTCTCGCTGTTCTGCCGAAACCAACGCGCCGATGCGTGTCTTGGGATCCGTCGGATCGCCGACGGACATCGACGAGGCCTTTGCGGCCAGTTTCTCGACGAACTCATCACGTACGGAGCGCTCCACCAGCAATCGCGACCCGGCCGCGCAAACTTCTCCTTTTCCGTAGAAAATCCCCGTGATGGCTCCCCTGACAGCAGCATCCAGGTCGGCGTCTGCGAACACCACGTTCGGCGATTTTCCTCCCAGCTCCAGCGATACCTTTTTCGGGCCCTCGGCCGCAGTGCGCATGACGATACGCCCGGTAGTCGTTGAGCCGGTAAAGCAGATCTTGTCAACGTCAGGATGCTCGACAAGCGCTTGCCCTGTTACCGGTCCGCGACCCGGAATCACGTTGAGAATTCCTGGAGGAAAGCCGGCTTCGAGAGCCAGCTCACCCAGTAACAGCGCGGTCAACGGTGTTTGCTCTGCTGGCTTGAGAATTACCGCGTTTCCACATGCCAGGGCGGGGGCGAGTTTCCACGATGCGATATTAAGCGGAAAATTCCATGGGATGATGGCTCCCACCACGCCGACTGGTTCTCGCAGCGTGTAGTTCAGGAACCCCCCGGACACTGGTATGACGTCGCCGGTGAGCTTGTCGGCCCAACCTGCGAAGTACCTGAGATTCGCCACGACGAAGGGGATGTCCACTTTCGACGATTCGAACAGCGGTTTGCCGTTGTCGCGTGTTTCCGTTGCCGCTATGAACTCGGCGTTCTGCTCCACGAGATCGGCCAACCGCCACAATAGCGCTGAGCGCCGATGGGGGTCCATTCGACGCCATTTTGGTGACTCGAACGCTTCTCGGGCCGACCGGACCGCTGCATCAACTTCTGCAGCGCCGGCCTCTTCAACTTCCGCGATGGTCTCTTCCGTTGCCGGATTGACTGTGGCAAACCGATCCGACCCCGCGACCCACTCACCACCAATCAGCAGCTTGGTGCGCAGTTCCATTTTGGTATCGCTCCGACGAAGGTCAGCTTCCCTGGAAGTCGGGAGTCCGTTTTTCGATGTAGGCTTCGAGGCCTTCCTTGGCATCCGAGCCCTGGAACAACAGCTGCTGCAGTTCGCGCTCTATTGCCAGGCCTTCGGAGAACGGTACTTCCACGCCACTACATACGGCACGCTTGATCCGTCCGACGTCGCGAGATGCGGCCTTCGGCGGAACGAAATTGCCGGCGTACTCGAGAACCTGCTCGAAGAAGTTCTCCGCTTCATAAATCTTGTTGATGATTCCCATTTCCAGGGCATCATCAAACCCGAACATGCGGCCCTCGACCATCAATTCGATCGCCCTCGACTTGCCTACCAGTCGACCGAGCCGCTGCGTGCCGCCCGTACCCGGAAGAACCCCCAGATTCACCTCGGGAAGGCCAACCATGCCGCCATCCTTCTTCGCGATCCGCAGATCACAGGCCATGGCGATCTCCAGACCACCGCCTACCGTGTGCCCGTTGAGCGCGCCAATTACTAGCTTGGGCGTCTGCTCCAGACGGTTGAGCGTTTCGTTGGCATGCAGGCAGAAATAGTACTTGAAGTACGGGTCTGCGCCGCGGAGCATCTGAATATTGGCGCCGGCCGAGAAGAATTTTTCCCCCGAGCCGGTCAGCACGATGACGTGAACACTCTCGTCGAATCGAGCCTTGAGAATCGCGGCATCCATCTCTGCCATCATCTCATGCGTATACGTATTGGCCGGCGGGTCGACCATCGTGATGATCCCCACGCCATCCTTGACTTCGTATTCGATCAACTTGTCGGCCATTGGTAGTCCTCTTTTGCTGGTCTGATTGCTGATGTCGATGCAGGTGTGCAGCATCCGATCGATCGTATGCTTCAAGCCTCATAAAGTATGGCTGATCCTGTCGGGGCGATATGGCTGAAGGGTCTACACAGTGGCTTTGGCTGGCGCCGGATCCAGGTTTCGGCCAACTTGACGTATGCTGAAAATCTCTCCGCCGTCCGCCCTTCGAATCGGTCTCGTCTCGCTGACGTTTGTTGCGGTGCCCTTGCTGCTGAGCGCACCGACTGTTCAGGAAACAACGATCGTTCGCATTCCTGTTACCGGAACGATCGAGCTTGGCCTGGCCCCGTTCGTCGCACGCTCCATCCGAGAGGCTGAAGAGATGGGGGCCGCTGCGGTTATTCTTGATATAAACACTCCTGGTGGCCGCATTGATGCGGCCTGGGAAATCATCGACGATATTCGCGACGCCGATGTCCCGGTGTATGCGTATGTGAACCGGCGCGCACTGTCGGCCGGTGCGATGATCGCACTCGCCGCGGACCGATTGTATATGCGTCCGGGTTCAACGATCGGTGCTGCGACGCCCGTAGACGGGCAGGGAACCAAGGCATCGGAGAAGATGGTTAGCGCTATGCGGTCTGAGTTTCGAGTTCTCGCTGAAGAGCGAGGCTTCGATCCACGGATCGGGGAAGCGATGGTTGATGAGGCAGTCGAAGTGCCCGGGGTGGTGAATGCGGGTCAACTCCTGACACTCACGGCGGCAGAAGCGATAGAGCTGACAGTGGCGACAGATCTGGTCGAAGATTATGCCGCGTTATTGGTTGCCGCTGATCTTGGTGCGGGCCGGACTATGGATATGCAGACGAACTGGGCCGAGGCTGTCGTTCGGTTCCTAACGAATCCGGTGATCGCTCCGTTCTTGCTGAGTCTCGGATTTCTGGGGCTGATCATCGAAGTGAAGACTCCGACGTTTGGCCTGGCCGGCGGGGTTGGAGTCTTGTGTCTTGCCGCATTTTTCGGTGCCCGGTTGATCGTGAATCTCGCCGGAATGGAGGAGCTGCTCTTACTTGGTGTCGGAGTGGCTTTGTTGGCAGCTGAAGTCCTGGTGATCCCGGGAGTGGGAATCGCCGGGGTGCTAGGTACGACGGCGATACTGGGCAGTGTAACATTAAGTATGATAGGAAGTTTCCCTACGATGAATGAAGTAATTTCTTCGGTTGGAGTCGTGGCGTTTTCGATCCTGGTCGTGGGTATCCTCGCATTCGCGCTTGTCCGGCACCTGCCGTACAGCCGATCCATGAAAGGGATACTGCTGGAAGATTCGACGAGTCGGGAGACGGGATATATTTCGGCTCCGGACAGGCAGGATCTGATCGGCACGATTGGCCTTACGACCACCGATCTCCGGCCCTCCGGTACGGCAGAGTTCGGAGACGAACGAATCGATGTTGTGACCGAAGGCCCGTTCCTGGAAGCAGGTGTTCGGGTGAAGATCCTGAATGCTGACGGGTACCGGCATGTGGTGAGAGAAGTGACCGATGCCGATGAGGCGTGAAACGGCTCGTGAACATGGACAGGGGAGTGACTGACCGATGGATGAATTGACGGCCTTGTGGGCAATATTTCTCGTTTTCATTGGACTTTTGTTCTTTTCGATCGTCGCTTGGGCTGTGCCCGTGCGATTGTGGATTACTGCGGGTGCCTCAGGTGTACGCGTGCGGCTGGGCAGCCTGATAGGTATGCGCCTGCGAAAGGTGCACCCGCCTAGCATCATCCTACCCCTGATCAGCTCGGCAAAAGCTGGGATTCCTCTCGACACCAATGAACTAGAGGCGCACTACCTTGCTGGCGGGGACGTCAGTCGTGTTGTAACCGCGTTGATTTCGGCCGACAAAGCGAACATCGACCTGTCGTTTAAGATGGCGGCGGCGATTGATCTGGCTGGCCGGGATGTGTTGGAGGCCGTGCAGGTATCAGTGAACCCGAAGGTGATCAACACGCCAAAAGTTGCGGCGATGGCCAAGGATGGGATTCAGCTGATCGCCATCGCGCGTGTTACCGTGCGCGCGAACATCGCTCGACTCGTCGGTGGAGCCGGTGAAGACACGATTCTGGCCAGGGTTGGCGAAGGGATAGTCAGCACGATCGGCTCTGCTGATTCGCATAAGGCAGTGCTGGAAAACCCCGACAACATCTCAAAGACAGTTCTGGCCAAGGGACTCGATAGTGGAACTGCGTTCGAGATTCTATCGATCGATATCGCCGACGTAGACGTTGGCAAGAACATCGGTGCTGAACTTCAGACCGACCAGGCGGAAGCCGACAAGCGTATCGCCCAGGCGAAGGCCGAAGAACGGCGAGCTCTGGCGGTAGCGATCGAGCAGGAAAACAGGGCGCAGGTCGAACTTGCGCGGGCCAACGTCGTACAGGCAGAGGCGGAGATTCCTCTCGCGATCGCGGAAGCATTCCGAGGCGGTCAACTAGGCATCATGGATTACATGCGGTTCCGAAACATCGAGGCAGATACTCAGATGCGGCACTCGATCGCGGGATCGGACGATCGCGTTCCAGAGGCCACGGAGTAGTCGATGGACGATTACGTCTGGATCTTCATTCTGGGGGCCTTCTGGCTGTTTGAGATTGCCGGCAAGGCAATCAAGGGCAAAGGCAAGACGGAAGACGGCGAACTGGACGCGTCGCGACCCGACCCCCGCAGATCGAGCAGGGACCTGTCTCGCGAGATCGACGCATCGGCCAGGCATGCGGAGGATGCGTTGCAACGGTGGGAGGCGAAGCAGCAGGAGGTTGTGCCCGTGCCCTCTCGGCCGGCCGTACAACGGCGCGCCAGCAAGACTGAACGCAGACGTGAGGCGTTCGAGGCGATCGCGTCCATGCTTGCTGCCCCTCCCGAGATGCAGAAGGCGGTGGCCGTGCCGGATGAGCGCATCGTCACGGTCGCTCCACAGCGGAGAATTCGCCCGCCAGTTCCAGTGGCTGTGCCCGAGGTCTCTCGCGGAGTACGCAGAGCTGCGCGGAGTGGGATAGGACGTCTATCCGGGCTTGGGGAGATTCAACGAGCGATCGTGCTTAGCGAAATCCTGGGCCCGCCAGTGAGTCTGGCAAAAGAGAGTGCCTTTCGTCAGGATCCCGACTAGAACGTCAGTGCGGGAGACGCAACGTGCAGGATCTTCAGAGTAAACGGGCACTGATTACCGGTGGAGCGCAGGGCATCGGTCTGGCCTTGGCCCTGCGCCTGTCCGCCGAGGGTGTCGAGATTCTCCTGGTCGACATTGACCTCGAAGCCCTGGAAGTCGCAGCTGACCGAATCTCCTCCGCAGGCGGGCTGGCCCGCACGTATCGAACCGACATTACAGACCTCAGTGCTATCGGGGCACTGCGGGATCGGGTTCACGACGAAGCGGGGTCGGTTGACATTCTCGTAAACAACGCCGGGATCGTTTGTGGGGGCGCCTTTCTCGACGTTCCGATGAACAGCCACATACAGACATACAACGTGAACACGCTGGGACTTGTAGCCATGACTCATGCGTTTCTTCCCGACCTGATCGCCGGTCCGGAGGGGCATCTGGTCAACGTCTCCAGCGCCTCCGGTTTCATCGGTCTGCCATTCGGGTCGACATACGCTTCAAGCAAATGGGCTGTGATAGGGTTTTCTGAATCAATCCGACTCGAGCTTGATATGATGGATAACCGGCATGTCGCCGTGACCACCGTCTGCCCGAGCTATGTCTCGACCGGACTTTTTGAAGGCGCGAAGCCTCCAAGAGCCACGAAATTTGTCACGCCAGAAAAGCTTTCCCGTCTGACAGTGGATGCGATCAAGCACAACCGGCGGTTCGTACTGACACCCTGGATCGTGAAAGTCACACCGCTTCTCAAGGGTATCTTGCCACGCCGGATGTTCGATTCCGTGACCGATCTGTTGGGAGCCAACCAGAGCATGCAGAACTGGACGGGTCGGTAGATCGTAGGTCAGCCGCGGAGGGCTGTCATGAAGATTCCGGGAATCTTCGCCAGCGACGGCGCGGCTTCGAGTGCCACCAGCTTTCGACCGAGCAGATTGAGGCTTCGGTGATCGACGAACAGGAACGGCTTCGGGTACGGACGGAACGGCCCCCTGACCACTGACTTCTGCGGAAAATCGAATAGAAACGTGTTGTGCACGGTACCCCGCCCTGAGCCGATATCGTCTAATGAGTGCCCAGGAAATGCCCCCCAGGAGGTCGTGCCGAGTGCGAAGTTCACTCCGGCCCAAACGTTGATACCGATACCACCATAGCGTAGCTCGGCAACGGCCCGATCAAGTTGTTTCGCCTGGCGCCTGGCGGTGTGTGGATCGATCAGGACGACACAAGAGAGTGTTCCCCACACCGATTCGTTGACGAACCGGACGGCCCGATCAAGGAATTCCTGCGCATCGGCTGCGTCGATGTCTGTCGTGGCGAGGACACCGCAGAAAGCCTCCTGTGTTAGCGCGTACTGGCCTTTGTCTGGCGGCACGTCGGGCAGAATCGTCCACGGCACACCATCCGGGTCGGCGTTGCCCAACGGCTGTGCGTCCGGGTAATGCGAAAGGATCTCTGCGTATCGCTTCTGTGCACCCGGGTAGTACGCATCGCGAGCGGGTGCGGCGGCTAGATGGTGCTCAACGCGCTCCAGAAACTCATTTCTGAGACTCCAACCCCGGGCAGTAACGAGCACCTTCGCCGCGTTACAATTGAAACTGGCGTTGTGCGCCACCATTGCGGCGACATGACGAGCCTGGAAGTCGAGATCGGACTCCTTCCAGGGGCCTGGCACGACAAGCACTGGCGTGACGCAACCAAGTTCGGACGTAACCGGCTTGCTCAGCAGCGGATCTCCGTCGGTCTTTCGGCGAGTCTGCTCAGCGGAGTCGGCGCCCCACACGATCGCGTCGTGTGTACGGTCCGATCCAGTCAGGTGAATCGTTTCCACCCGTGAATCATGGCAGAGTCGGGAGCCGATCTCGGGGCCTCCGTACAGGACTGCCAGGAATCCATCGTCGACAAGGGGCCCGAACGCCCGTTCGATCAACGGTCCGAGATACTCATTCACCGGGTTCATCTTCAGAACCACGACCTCGTCTTCGACAAATAGCCTGTGCAGCACATCGGTGGGCGCAATCGAGGCAATGTTTCCGGCGCCCAGCACCAGGCTGACACGGCCACTCGCGTGGTGTCCGGTTGTCTTTTCCCGGTAAATGCGGCCCTGGCTGGGCGGTTTGCCAGGCTCGATCCAGACCTCGGCGTGCACGCCCAAAAAGAGCAGGCGGTCATACACACTGGCCGGCATTACGTCGGCGACAAACTGCGCATCTGAGCGTTGCCTGATCTGTCTGGGTACCGGGCGACCGTCGCTCTGCAGTGCTTCGCGAAGCAGCCGGATGTTTCGCAGGTTGACCATCGGACCGCTGATCCACTCCTCTCCGGCGAGGGGCGACCCGGGGTCAATCCCCTTGGCCGCGCAGGATAGGCTCACCCACTCACTACTTACGTCGAACAACCGGGTGCCGCAGTTCTGGAGGTAGTCCAGGCGATCGGGAATGCCGACCCGGACCCACCTGTCTTTGGAGAGGGTGAGCCGGTTGAGTGCCGATTCGATCTCAGGCCCGGAGGACTGCTCGACCGGAAATTCCATCATGGAGCCGATATCAGCATGGTGTTTCCTGGATTGCCAGACGGCGCCGTTCACGGCGAATGAACACAGTGGATCCGACGATCGTAATCAGGGCAAAAGCGAACCACTGAATCATGTAGATCAGGTGCGGTCCGTTGTCGAGAGCCGGGAGGGCAACAGGGTAGGGCTGTCCGGATCGACTGGCGTCTTGTGTATCATCGGGTAGCAGTTGGAGGAAAAAGGGAAAAATCTCATCGTCGTCGCCAGCGATCAACTGGACATCGATGGCGGCATAAGACGGTACTGCGCTGCTGTCGCTGCCGAGGTTGATCATCGGTGCCCCGTTTCCTGCGCGAGAGGCCCGAACGAGCCCCAGCCTGGGAGATCCGGGGCTCACGGAAGCCTCGTCGCGCGCTGCTGCCAACTCGGCGATGGCGGGATTTGGAGACGGTAGCCAACCGCGCAGCACGAGCACGGATCGACCATACCCGATACCACCAGACCGCTCTGAATCCAGCTGCAGCGGTGTGACGACGTGGATCCCCGGTGTTCCTGATCGCGCCCGGCTACGAATTACTACTTCCCGATCGAAGTCCCACCGGCCGCTGAATTCGACCCGGCGCCAGAGCAGTGAGTCCATATCGAGACTGTGGACCGCCACTGCGGTGAGCTGTAAGGGCTCCAGTACGAGCTTGGCGTTGATGGATTCGTTGCTGTGCTGGACTTCGAGGTGCCGGTCCAGTTGCCAGAATCCGAGCCGGACGAATCCGACGCTTGCAACGATGGCAATCAGACCAAAGAGAATCAGGTTAGCTGGGATGCGTCGGCGAGAATTCATAACGCAAGTTTGTCTTCTGCGTCGACGCCGGCAACGTCGCGTGTCCGAGGTGCCTGTGGCTCGCTAGGTTAACGATGAGCCGGGGTGGCGAAATGGCAGACGCGAGGGACTTAAAATCCCTTGGGAGTAATCTCCCGTGCGGGTTCGACCCCCGCCCCCGGCATACCTTATTTAGGGCGCGCCGGAGACTTCTTTAGACCGACCTTGGCTACCAGTCGTGCGAACCTGGGGTCGGATCGCAGGGGCTCGAACATTGGGTCGGCGTTCAGGTAAACGAGATACCACACACGTTCGTCAAGTGCCTTGTCGAGCCACTCGAACGCTTCGTCGAGCTCGCCCAGCCCTATGTATACGAGCGCAATGTGATCGGGGGCGACCTGCTCACCGTCCGACGTTTTCTTCAGTTTGCCAACGATCTTGAGCGCTTCATCTCGCCTGCCCGCCATGGCATTCGTATAGGCAAGCAGCGCGCTCAGGCCTGACTTGTGCCGAACTATCGGGATCCAACGTTCACACACTTCGATGGCTCGTTCATATTGACCCGACATTACGAAGGCAGGTCCAAGGAACCAGGGAGCCAGTATGAATTCAGGATTCTCTTCGAGCGTT